>JAFGFY010000267.1 GCA_016930795.1 Deltaproteobacteria bacterium | reverse complement strand
TCTCGAAGCGATTGGATGTGAGGGAACCTGGGAACCCTGCCACAAGCAGATGCTGGGTCACGGCATTGTCGGCGTCGAGAACCTCGGTGGAGACTTGGACAAGGTGTCCGGCAAGCGTTTCCGGTTCTACTGTTTTCCGATCCGCTGGTACATGGGTGATGGCTCAATGGTCCGCTGCGTGGCCGAGATTGATGAATCGGATCTGAACAATGTACCGGAAAGAACCTATACATACTGTGGCACGGGGTACGGGCCCGCATGCGAACGATCGTAAGTGACAGACGGTCTGATTTCTTTCGTCGCTATACAAAGGATAGGGCTGGATCAATTTGGAGGTAGAAGTTATGAAAAAAATCGAACTCAAGGACGTTAAGATCTATGAGGCCCCTGGTCATTTCGGTATGACGGCCATGAGGCTCCATGGGAAAGAGGAGTCAGGGGCGAGAAAATTCTGGATGGGACTTTCCCATTTTCTCCCCCGGGGCGGCGCCGAATGGGCATATGAAGACAATCCCTTAGAAAAAATTTATTTCGTACTGGAAGGAGAGGTCACAATCAAGTCTAAAACAGAAGAATATGTTCTTCGCAAATGGGACTCTCTTTTCCTGGGGCCCAACGAGGGAAGAGAACTTATTAACAATACCAACAAACCGGCGAGTATGCTGGTGGTGATTAATTACCCGGAATAGATGGAGGACGTATTATGGAGAAAGTAATCATCACTGCCGCCCTGACCGGCGCGATCCATACGCCATCCATGTCCGAATATCTTCCCTTCAATATAGAGGACCTAATCGAAGAGGGAATCAGGTCCTATAATGCAGGCGCGGCTGTTGTGCATATTCACGCCAGAAATCCTGAGAATGGAGTACCCTCGTCCAGTGTTGAGATATTCAGAGATATATTAAGTGGTATCAAGGATAGGTCTAATGTAATCATCACACCCACTACCGGCGGGAGTTATGCAATGACCCCGAAGGAAAGACTCGCTGTTGTCAGTGCACTAAAGCCGGAGATGGCCACTTTTAACGCCGGTTCTCTTAATTTTGCCCTATACCCTGTCCTGGAGAAATATAGGGAATTCAAATATGATTGGGAGGAGGATTATCTGAAGGGTACTGAGAGCTTCATTTTCTCCAACCATTTTGAATCTCTGCACATCTACTCAAAAACAATGAATGAGACCAATACCAGGCCGGAGATAGAAATCTATGATGTAGGTCAGATAAACAATGTGGCTCAGCTTGTAAAAGAAGGGTATCTCAAAAAACCGATATATCTCCAGTTTGTAATGGGTATCCTGGGCGGTATCCCCGCCACAGCCGACAACCTCCTGTACCTGATCAGGGAATCAAAAAGACTCCTTGGTGATGACTTTAAATGGTCTGTTTGTGCGGCCGGAAGATTCCAGTTCCCAATGGGTGTGATCAATGTGCTTGAAGGTGGTTTCTGGAGGGTGGGTCTTGAAGACAATCTTTACCTGGAAAAGGGCGTTCTCGCCAAAAGTAACGCCGAACAGGTCGAAAAGGCGATCCGTATTATTCGTGAGTTGGGATATGAACCGGCCACGTCGGATGAAGCCAGGGAAATTTTACAACTCAAGGGGATTGATAAGGTCAACTACTGAGGCCTAAGGTATGAGGTGTAAGGTATAAGGTTCTGGACACTGAACCTATTTTTGACCAGCAACTATAATAATGGAAGGAGAAGTATGATGACAATGAAAAAAGGCACTGACCTACTGAAGGACCTTTTTGATATTACAGGTAAGGTAGCCCTCATAACAGGGGCGACCGGTGGTTTTGGTAATACAATCACTACAGCTCTGGCCATGGCAGGAGCAAAAGTCATGGCGACAGGCCGCAGTGCTGATAAGCTCAAACCCCTTGTGGAGAAGATAATAAAAGAAGGCGGCATCGCCGCCTACTCCGCGGGTTCTCCCATTGACCATGATGACGTGAAGAGAGTCGTAAAAAAGACAGTTGATACATTCGGAAGGATAGACATTCTCATAACGGCGGCTGGCGTAAATAAACCAGGCGCCATTGTTGAACAGCCCCTTGAGGAATGGGAAATGATCATGGATGGAAATGTTAAGGGCACTTACCTCTTTTGCAAAGAGGCAGGAAAGGTGATGATCGACCAGGGGGACGGGGGTAAGGTCGTCCTCTTAGGATCAGCACGCGGTGATCTGGGCATGGCTAGGTATTCTGCCTACAGTCCTTCGAAGGGAGCTGTTCATCTTCTGGCAAAGACACTAGGGTGTGAATGGGGACCATACGGCATAAATGTTAATGCCATTTCACCCACTGTTTTCAGAACAGCCCTTACCCAATGGATGTTTGATGACCAGGCCTTTTATAAGAATTTTTTGAAACGAATCCCCATAGGCAGGCTTGGGGAGCCGGAGGATTTTATCGGGATTGTCATCTACCTCTGTTCAAAGGCCTCGGACTTCGTCACAGGCGCTGTTATCTGTGTGGACGGTGGTTACGCAGCCGGCTAGGAGGTGTAATGATATGTCAAAGATCAAGAATATAGCCATTATTGGTGCAGGTATGATGGGACATGGTATTGCTCAGATCTTCGCAAATAGAGGATACTCTGTTGCCTTGATGGACTTGAGTGATGATCTCCTTGCCAGGGCTATTGAAAATATCCGCTCTAATTTGATCTTAATGGCTGAAAAAAATATTGGAACACAACATGATATTGAACGTGTCATTTCCAAGATCAAGACCACAACGGACATGAATGAAGCAGCCGGTGATGCCCATTTTGTGGTGGAAGCTGTGTCTGAGAATCTGGATTTAAAACAGAAAGTTTTTCAGGAGATGGATGCCTTATGTCAACGGGATACAATACTTGCCACTAATACCTCTGTCATCAGTATTACCGCAATTGCCTCAAAGGCAAGGTTCCGTGATAGAATCGTAGGAACCCATTTCTGGAATCCTCCCTATCTGATTCCCCTGGTAGAGGTCGTTCGCGGTGAGAATACGTCTGATAAAACCATGGAACAAACCTTTTCCCTACTTCAGGCTGTGGGCAAGCACCCCGTCCGTGTAAATAAGGATGTACCGGGTTTTGTCGCCAACCGTTTGCAACATGCCCTGTGGCGGGAGGCCATTTCCATTGTTGAGAAGGGAATTGCCGATGCGGAGACAGTGGATGAGTGCGTTCGATACGGTTTCGGATTAAGGTTGCCTGTACTCGGTCCTATGGAAAATACCGACATGGTCGGGACGGATCTGGTTTTGGCGATACATGATTATATTCTTAAACATCTGGAAAATTCGCCGACATCCTCTCCCCTTCTCAGAAAATTGGTCAAACAGGGTGATCTTGGTTTCAAGTCGGGCCGCGGATTTCAGGAATGGCCAAAGGAGAAGGCTGAAAAATCCAGAAAGAGGCTTCAGGAATACCTTTTGGATACTATAAAGAGAGAAAATAGACCGAGATGACGACCGCCTATCCTAGCTATCGGTGGTATGTGCTTATTACACTTGTTGTGGCCCATCTGATGCAGGGAATGGCTTTGATCGGGCCGACCCCGTTAATTGGTTTAATTGCGGACACTCTCAATACTAATCTGGGCTCAGCAACTGCAGCATCCATGCTGCCTTTTACATTAATGGTAGCAATCGGCGGACTGATCAGCGGTTTCGTTATTGATAGATGGGGATTGGCTAAGACATACATTCTCTTTTGTTCCATAGAAACATTAGCAGCCGTGCTTATCTTCATATGGGGGACCTCAATTGCCGGGTTAAGTATTCTCCGGGGGCTTCAAGGTCTGGGTTGCGGACCAATTACTGCATCAGGTCCGAAATTGGCTGCTGAATGGTTCCCTGTAAATCAAAGATCCATGGTTCAAGGTTTTGCAGGTGCGGCTCTTTCTGCAGGAATCATTCTAGGCCTGAACCTCAGCCCTGTCATTGCCGATCTAAAAAGCTGGGTCGATTCCCTTACAATACTTGGCGGTTTGATGATTGTTGCTGTTATATTAAGCATTATTTTCCTTTACGGAACGAAATTCCCGATTTCAACGGAGTATCAGACAATGGAGAATGCCGCACTAAAGGATTTTAATAAAGTGTTTCGACTACCGGCATTCTGGATGACGTTTCTCTCTGTATTTGCGCTTGCATGGGTGATGCAGGGATACCAGGACCTCATACCCGGGCGCATAGCCGTTTCTCCGCCTGCCGGTCTGGGTTTTGGCACCATCATTTCCGGTCGAATGATGGGCTTGCTGGTGTTCGCATTTATGCTGGGATCTCTCGTTTCGCCAATCATGGCTGAAAAAATCTTTCATGGTCGATATGGCCGAGCAGTCACTGTCAGCTTTTCCCTGACGGCTGTCTTCTGCCTCTCCATCATGCTGCCTGCTGTAACATCAAGGATGCCATCATTAGCCATATGTCTATTCCTTGCTGGATTTTTCATGGGTATGCCCAATGCGATGAACATGTCCTTCATTGCAAATACCTATCCTGAACATATAACCGGCAGTATTGGCGGATTTACAATGGGACTGGGTATCTTTGGCGGAGCAATCGGTGTTGCCGCCGGCTCAGCAGCCCTACACATAACCGGGATGTATCATGTTTCTATCATAATAGTGGCGATAGCTGCGATAATCGGTGCCATTTCAGGCCTAGGAATCAAACCCCCTCAGTTGTTTCGATTGAATGCCCTTCATTCATCGACCAGGAGCTAGTCTCATGTCCCAGAATTAACTTGAATAATAAGTATCTGTTGCACAGCATCATAGGGGGCATGGGAGTCTCTTTTCAGTTCCACCACCCAAAAGACGTCCAAGCCTCTTACCGCCCCCAAAGAGGACAGCGTTCGGTGGACAGGCACAAAGAATGCCCGTCGCTGTGGGTACATTGTTCGTGGGGCTGCTTCATCATATGCAAAATTTTGGTGCCGTTCCACGACCTCTGGATAGATGGTGGTGGAACTGAAAAGAGACCCCCATACCCCAACGTGTCATAGAACCGGCTAAAATTATGGAAGGTATTTCTGGGACGCGACACTAGAGGCCTTCAAGTTAACCCTAAAATTCCGACTTAAACACTGGGTGAGAACCAACCGCTTAGCTGTATCCGGAGTGGATTGGTTGCTGCCCTTCGAATGGCCCAAGCCCATAATCCTTTCGAATGGAAGACTTGTCCGTCGGTATCGTGGTGGACGACACCTTGACAGTGGATAAGAACCATTTTTCCCCTTGATTTTTCATGTTAATAGTCCTAAAAATCATATGCCTTACTATTTTCTCCATAATGTACTTGCACATATTGAAACGCCGGTTGTCACAAAAACTAAACTATCTTCTAAAAGAAGATGGTTCTATAAAATAACATCACCACCCTTACAGAATAAGTGCTTCGGCTCCATTTTAAGGGGCTGAAATGACTGCTAATCCCCTGAAGCACCGGTGGAAAGGTACCTGATTCTATTTTATGAATAAGGATTAACGATAGAAAAGACAGTCTCCATTAAAGTCATAGGAAGGCAACACATGAAATTAGTGAAAAAGGCATCATATGTGACTATCTTTGCTTTACCTGTCGCCATTATCGGTGTATTCATTTTGCGCTATCGATTGCCCATTGGCCCCATTATAGTCGGACTGACTCTAATACCAATCGCGGGAATTTTATTAGCCCAAAAACCAATGGTCGGAGCCATACCGGATATGGTTTTCGGAGCCATAGATACTGGTTTACTCACTATTCCAGCTCTTTGGGGAGGAGTTCTATTCGGGGTTGCCGGAGCAATCGCCGGCGGAGTAATCGGCGATGCGATCACGGATGCCATCGCGGGCTTTTTTGAAGGTAGCCTTGCTGAATGGCTTCGAAAAAGGGGAATTGAAGAGTCAAGAGAGGCTGTAACCACTTCACTTGGTAAAATGGCTGGTTGTCTGCTCGGGAGCGGTGTCGTACTGACAATCGCTCTTATAATAGGTATTGAACCCGAATTCAGCTGACAGGGTTGACAGTGACGGGCTGCTAAAAATCATTTATAGATCCTAACCCAAGGTGGTGAGCTGTCTTTTCGTTCTAGTTTTCCTTGATAACTGTTTACTGATCATTTGTCATTATCAACTCCTGTTTGAGGTGCATCATGAAAAACAGAATACTATTCCTGATATTGGCTTTGGCTTTGTTTTCTCCTTCCGTGCATGCGAAACAGGCTGTTATTAGGATTGACGTGGATAGGAAGATTGGTGACATTGATCCCAAAATATATGGCGTGTTTATGGAGCCTATCTCCTTTGATCCTCAACGATTTGGAATAAAGGATGCGGTACCCGGCAACACTCTATACGGAACGCTGTATGATCCCGAATCCCCACATGCAAACGAGGATGGTTTCAGAAAAGACTATATCGAGGCTGGTCGGGAATTAAAAATCACCAATATGCGTTGGCCTGGTGGTAATTACGTGGCAGGCTATAACTGGCAGGATGGTATCGGCCCCAAAGAGAAGAGACCCGTGCGCAAGGAACTGGCGTGGGGGGCGCTCGATACCAACCAGGTCGGAACAGATGAGTGGGTAAAACTCAACAAAGCCCTTGGAACGGAAAACGTGATATGCATCAACCTGGGGACAGGGTCATTGAATGATGCCAGATACTGGGTAGAGTATTGTAATGCAGACACAGGTAGTTATTATGCGGATCTTCGCGCCAAATACGGCAATAAAAAACCCTACAATATCCAATATTGGTGTCTGGGTAATGAAGTGGACGGATCCCCTTGGATAATGGGACATAAAAACGCTAAGGATTACTGCAAAATAGCAAAAGAAGCCGCTAAGGTCATGCGCTATACAGACAATAGTATTTCCCTTATCGCCAATGGTTCTTCATACTATGAATCGACCGGGAAATGGATGGACTGGAACCTGAAAGTCCTCACGGAATTAAGGGATGTCGCTGATTTTATATCCATTCATCGGTACTGGGAACAGTCCGAAGACTATGATGTGTACATAGGGGAACGGGCCAATGATATTGAAGAAAAGATCATCATAACCGCAGCGCAGATTGAGGCGGTACGCACAAGATATGATTTAGAAAAACCCATCTATATTTCCTTTGATGAATGGGGCCCACACGGCAGGGGATTATTAGCAACGTTGGCTACAGCCCAGTACTTTAATGCATTCATTCGCCATGCGGATGTGGTGAAGATGGCAAACTACACCTTGTTTACAGCCCTCCTGGGAAACGACAGAATAAAGGGAACATTCAAAACACAACTATTCCATACCTTCAAGCTTTTCTCCAATCACTGTATTGGAACGTCCGTTGATGTTTTTGTTATGTGTGACACATTTGATCTCGGCAGGCCGAATAATAGCATCCCATATCTGGATGTGACATCAGTCTATTCAGAGGACAAGAAACTGTTGATCATCAATGTCGTCAACAGACATAAGGAAGAGGCGATCACCGCGGAAATTGTCAGTCGTTCAGGCGGATTTAGGAGCAAGGCGAATATAAGCGAAGTAAATCGTGAGGATATTTATGCCGATTACATATTTGATGAGCAGGAACAATATGTTCCCATCACCAAAGAATTGACTGTTAAGGGGGATAAGATGATCTATTCCTTTCCTGCGCATTCTTTTACTCAGATAAGGGCGAAAATAGAGTGAAATAATAATTGAAGCGGAGACACAGCAATGAAGATGACCATTGGTAACTTTCTTTTCATGCGTCTGCAGCAGGTAGGCGTTGAACATGTTTTCGGCGTTCCAGGAGATTTTAACCTCCAGCTTCTAGAACAGGTAAAGGAAGTGGATGGCATTGAATTTATCGGAACGTGCAATGAATTGAATGCCGCCTATGCGGCCGATGGATACGCCCGAACGAAAGGGATCGGAGCATTGCTTACGACATACGGCGTGGGAGATCTCAGTGCTGTCTGCGGCATAGCTGGTTCCCTCGCCGAACATGTTCCTGTTGTCTTCATCTCGGGAGTACCCCCGCTTTATGCAATGGAAAGTCGACTGAGGGTTCATCACTCGCTAGCTGAGGGCAACTTCGATAATGTCATGAACTGCCTTAAGGAGTTTACCGTCGTAAACACACGGTTGACACCAAATAATGCCGTGGAGGAAATCGACTGTGCTCTTCACCGCTGTTGGAAACAAAAAAAGCCCGCCTATATCCAGGTTCCGTCCAATATCTCTTATCTAATGGTAGATGTTCCTGAAACGAAGCTTAAACTGGAACTGCCGGCAAGTGATCCTGAACGGCTGGAAAGTTCTGCCAAGCATATCGCAAATCTGCTGAATCGGACCCAGCGCCCGGCCTTGCTGGTCGATATCGAGGTTGATCGCTCCGGGATAGCAAAGGGACTTTCATTGCTGGTGAACAAGAAAAAGATACCATATGCCGCACTCCCTACAGGAAAAGCCCTCTTGAGCGAAGTCCATCCACTTTCTTTGGGTGTATATATGGGGGAAGCCACAACACCATCGGTGAAAGACGTGATCAAAGCCTCTGATTGCCTCATTGTTACAGAGCCATGTTTTATAGAAGGCAGTCCTATGGTTTTCCCGGGGGGACTTCCTATAAGAGCTCATATCTATATCCGGGGATATAGTGTGACCGTAGAAAAAGAGGTCTATGAAGGGGTCAATGCCGGCGATTTGATCAATCGGCTAATAGATCTGGTTGAAGCCTCCCCAGCCACCTCAATCCAATCAACGTCCCCAGCTGATGTTTTCGCTCCTAGACCAGGGGCTGTCTTGACCCAGATATACCTGTGGTCGAGAATGGGCCGTTTCATTCGCTCGGGTGACATAGTCCTTGCGGATAACGGCACCTCCAATATCGCTCTGAGAGATGTTCAACTGCCCGAGGATACCAGGTACATTTCCCAACTCATCTGGGGGGCTATCGGCTATTCTCTGCCAGCGTTGCTCGGTTCAATGATGGCCGCTCCAGACCGGAGGCATATTCTTTTTATCGGTGATGGATCCCTTCAGATGACCGCACAGGAATTGTCGACCATCCTGAACCTTGGACTAAGACCTGTCATTTTTCTCCTTAACAACCGCGGCTACACCATAGAACGCTTCATACTCGGTATGTATGAGGTCTATAACGACATTGCCGACTGGAAGTATTCAGCCCTCCCCCAAGTGTTCGCACCGGATGTTAAGGCCTTTACTGCAATCGTTAAGACTGAAGATGATCTCGAAAAAGTGCTTGCTGAAGTTGAGAATAGTGACTGTGCCTGTTTCATAGAGCTTCGCCTTGATCCTGAGGACGCGCCTGAAGCCCTCAAAACATTTGGTCCCCTCACTGCGGAGTTAGATTACGGTCCCCGTGGTCCTCAGCACGTTTTCGATAAACCGCGGGTCAGCACAAAGAGTGATTAAAACACACCTTAATCCGTTGATTTCATTGACGGGGAAGTGAAGGGAAATCGAACCCACTCCCTGAAGATTTAGCCCGACACACGGGGTTTGAAGTCCCCATATTTAATAGGTAGACTCAAATAGTCATGATATTCTGCTCAAAAATTGTCCAAGGACCAACTCAGAAGTTGGTATCCCTTCCGGGGACAAGTCAACGCATAAATTTGGTTGATACAATGTTAAGCTTCCGGAAAAGGCTTCAAAAATATTGATTTTTTTGTAAGAGGATGGTTTAAATAATTTTTTCAAATAAACAACAACTAAGGAGTTTGCCATGACCCTCTTTCTTCGATCAATGACTATATTGGCCATTCTTTTCCTTTTTAGCGGATGTGAGAAGGCAACTGCACCTGAAAAGAAAATACTCAAAGAAACGTTTGGTGAATTTGAGGGGGAAGAAGTGGATATCTATACCTTGAAAAACACAAATGGGGTTGAGATCAAGATCACAAACTACGGCGGTATCGTTACATCTATTAGACTGCCGGATAGAAACGGTAAGTTTGATGATGTCGCCCTTGGCTACGATAATCTCCAGGACTATATCAATAACAGTCCCTATTTTGGATGCATTGTAGGGCGCTATGGCAATCGGATAGGGAATGCAAGGTTTATCCTGGGTGGAGAGGAATACACTCTGAATAAGAATGATGGGGAGAATAGTCTACACGGGGGAATCAAAGGGTTCGATAAGGTCCTGTGGAACACGGAGCCTGTTATTGGAGAAGATAGCCAGTCCTTAAAGTTGACCTATCTGAGCAAGGATGGAGAAGAGGGTTTTCCCGGCAATCTGAGTGTTACGGTGACCTACACCCTTACAGAGGATAATTCGTTTATCATTGATTACTTGGCAGCCACAGATGAACCGACCATCGTGAATCTCACCAACCACACCTACTGGAATCTTGCGGGGGAAGGTTCCGGGGACATCCTTAAACATGAACTCATGTTAAACGCGGATTCATTTACGCCGGTGGATCAGGGTTTGATTCCAACCGGTGAAATCAGATCTGTCAAAAATACCCCCATGGATTTTACCAAACCAACAGCCATCGGCGACAGGATTGATTCAGACGATGAGCAATTGAAATTCGGCAAAGGCTATGACCATAACTGGGTGTTGAATTCAAATGAGAGTGATGAGTTAAAATTGGCTGCCGCGGTTTATGAACCGGTCAACGGCAGGTTTATGGAAATACTCACAACAGAACCTGGGATTCAATTCTACAGCGGTAATTTTCTGGACGGCAGTATCACTGGAAAAAGCGGCAGGGCCTATGGATTTCGAAACGGATTCTGTCTGGAAACCCAGCATTTCCCTGATTCACCAAATAAACCCGAATTTCCTTCGGTTGCATTAAGCCCCGATGAAACATATAAGACAACCACCATTCATAAGTTTTCAGTCAGGTAAGATTGACAGTCTGATAAAATTGAACATGGCATTTTGATGTCATCCCCGCTTTTAAAGCACGTAAAAAACGCGAAGACGCATTCACGCTTTTCGCGTTTTGATTACTAAACAGGATGGATATCAGACCCCTCCTGAAAAGGCTTTTACAGTGTAATAGAGATCATTCCACTTAAGTTCCTTTTTAAAAGAACCCATATCGATTTTATCATCGATCAAAACCATCTCGATACTGCACATTTCACAAAAATCTGTCAGCATTTCCGTGGTCACTTCCTTGCTGTACCCGGTATGATGAGCTCCTCCCCCCAGTATCCAAGCATGGGAGGCTGTCTCCAGATCCGGCTTGGGTTCCCAGAGAACTCGGGCCACAGGGAGTCTGGGAAGCTTCTCTGTGATATCAACCGTATGGACTTCATTCACCAGCAGCCTGAACCGGTTTCCCATGTCGATCAGGGACGCGTTAAGGGAATCTCCTTCGGGGACGTTAAATACCAGCCGAACCGGATCTTCCTTTCCGCCGATTTCCAGTGGATGTATTTCCAGCTTTACTTTTTCGGCCCCCGATATAGTTGGGCAGACTTCCAGCATGTGGGCTCCCAGAACCATTGGATTCGCGGGATCCAGGTGATAGGTGTAATCTTCCATAAAAGAGGTACCTCCGGACAAGCCTTTGCCCATAACCTTCATGGCACGCACCAGAAGAGCGGTTTTCCAGTCCCCTTCCGCTCCGAAACCATATCCCTTTTCCATCAGCCTCTGGCATGCAAAACCGGGAAGCTGCTTCATCCCTTCCAGGTCCTCAAAGGTCGTGGTAAAAGCGACAAAATTCCCATCCACCAGAAAGTCCTCTATCCCGGCCTCCATTCGGGCTGCCTCTCTGAGGTCTTCATGCCGGCTGTTGCCGGGAAGGAGCTCTTCGTCTATTTCGTAGGCCTCTTTGTATTCCCTGATCAACTGGTCAATCCGGTCTTCTTCCACTTCCCTGATTCTGGCTACCAGATCACCCACTCCATAACCGTATACATCAAAACCGAAAGCGATCTGGGCAGCAACCTTGTCCCCTTCTGTCACAGCCACATCTCTCATGTTATCTCCGAAACGGGCTACCTTGGCGCCACGGACATCCTTTAGTGCCGCTGCGGCACGTATCCAGGAACTGATCCTTCGGTGCACCTTATCGTCTTTCCAGTAGCCGGCGACCACCTTCCGATCGATTTTCATCCGTGTATTGATAAATCCATGCTCCCGGTCCCCATGAGCGGACTGGTTGAGGTTCATGAAATCCATATCAATTTCATTCCATGGGATATCCCTGTTGTACTGAGTGTGCAGGTGGAGGATCGGCTTGGTCATTACTTTAAGGCCGTTGATCCACATTTTTGACGGTGAAAAGGTATGCATCCAGAGGATTACACCACCGCAATGGTCATCGGCGCTGGCCTTGATGCAGAAATCTGTGATTTCCTGCGGGGTAGTCAGAATACCTTTGTACTGAATCTCCGCTGGAATATGATCCAGGCTGCTCAGATATCCGGAAATCTCTTCGGTATGTGACCCGACCTGTTTCAGGGTTTCATCCCCGTAAAGGTGCTGACTCCCCGAAACCATCCATATAGTCATGTTCTCGTATACGTTCATATCCTTTCCTTTCAATATATTAGAATTTTGATCTATTATCTCTTAAAATCAGGTCAGGCTTTTTTATGAGTCCTGCCCGTATATTACCTGTCATCATAACACTCCCTGCTAATGAAGGAGTCCTTCGAGATCGGCCAGCGAGAGCTCTTCGAGAGAATTCACGATCAGGTCGCCTTCACTGAGGTGTTCGTGGGTGGACAGGACACCTACACACGCCATACCAGCACGATGGGCCGCCTCAAGACCTGCCGGGGCATCCTCGATCACTATGCAATTCGAGGGGGAAACGCCGAGTTCCCGGGAGGCGGTAATACAGCCCTCGGGGTGAGGCTTGCCCTGGGTAACGTCTTCAGCGCATACCAGAACAGCGAATGTATCAAGGCGGTTGAGCACTTCCAGGATGGTAGTGATGTTCTGGCGAGGTGCTGATGAGACCACGGCCTGGGACCAGCTGTGAGTTATCGCCTGATCCATAAGCCGCTCCGAGCCGGGAAGAAGCTGAACTCCCTGATTTTTCAACACGTCCCTGAACATCTGCTCTTTGACATCGCCGATCCGGAAGGCTTCAGCATCCGGGAGGTCAGCGCCTAACAGGCTGCGTAATATTGTGTCATTCCGCTCCCCGAAGGTTTTGAGGAAGGTTGCCCAATTGAGATCGTACTTTTCAGCGGCCAGCGTTTGTTTCCAGGCTAACCAGTGTGCCTGACGGGTATCGACCAGAGTTCCATCCATATCCCATATCAGAGCAAAAGTGTTATTTTCTTTCATATTTATTTCCATTCGAATAAAACATGTTTTATGGGCCGGTAGTTTTATTAAGAACCCCTTATATATTCATATGCCGGACAGCAGCCTCTTCTATTGCCAGACCTTTGTGATAGCGTTCAAAGAATTTTTGAAAACCCTTTACATCCTCAGGATTCGGTTTAACGGCTTCCTGCATGCTGCCTTCAAAAACATGCGAGAGGAAATCCGGTAGGGTAATGCTTTTATCTTTTCGCATCATAAAGGCGGCCAGAAGAGCCATTCCCCAGGCCCCGCCTTCTCCGGCGGTTTTCAGGGTGGAAACGGGTGTTCCGGTCGCCGCGGCCATGATTCTCTGCCCGACTTCCGGAGATTTGAAAAAACCGCCATGCCCCCTTATCTCATCCAGCTTCACGCCTTCTTCATTGATGAGCACATTGAGTCCTGTCCGCAGAGCACACAGGGAGGTGAACAGGTGGGTCCTCATAAAATTGGCCAGATTGAAACGCCCTTCCGATGAACGGACGAACAGGGGACGGCCTTCGGTAAATCCGGTAATGTGTTCGCCGGAAACATATCCGTAACTCAATAGACCACCGCTATCAGGGTCTCCCTTCAGGGCCTGTTGGAGCAGTGTGTCGTAGAGAACAGGTTTGGAGACGGCTTTGCCCAGTGCTTCCAGGACTTCTCCGAATAGATTAATCCAGGCATCGTAATCGGAGCTGCAGTTGTTGGAATGGGCCATGCCCACAAGGTTACCGTCGGGTGTGGTGACCAGGTCTACTTCATGGTGTACCTTTTTCAGTTCCTTTTCCAGGACAATCATTGCAAACACCGATGTCCCCGCTGATACGTTTCCTGTCCTGACAGCCACACTGTTGGTGGCTGCCATACCGGTACCCGCGTCACCCTCGGGAGGACAGACAGAAACACCAGCATTCAGTGTGCCGGACGGGTCAAGAAAAAGGGCTCCTTCATCTGTCAGTACACCTCCGTCTTCCCCTGCGCACAGCACTTCCGGAAGGATCTCTTTAAGCTGCCAGCTAAAATTTTTCCCTTTTATATGGTTATCAAAGAGGGAGCACATATTCATGTCGAAGTCTTTTGTTTTCAGATCGATGGGAAACATCCCTGAAGCATCTCCGATCCCGATCACTTTTTGCCCGGTGAGTTTCCAGTGAATATAACCGGCCAGGGTAGTCATAAAGTCGATATCCTTCACATGCTCCTCGTTGTTCAGAACGGCCTGGTAGAGATGGGCAATGCTCCAGCGCTGGGGAATGGGATAATTAAAAAGGTCAGTCAGCTCTTCTGAGGCCGGACCGGTTATATTGTTCCGCCAGGTCCTGAAGGGTGTCAGTTGATTGCTTTTGCTGTCAAAAGCCATATAGCCATGCATCATAGCGCTGAACCCCATGGCTTTGATACGGCTCAGATTCACACCGTACCTGTCCTGGACATCCCGTGAAAGGTCGGCATAACAGGCCTGGAGACCTTCCCGGATCTGCTCCAGGGGGTAGCTCCATATTCCGTCGGTCCGGGAATTCTCCCAGTCGAAGCCTCCGGAAGCCAGGGGACTGTAATCTTCTCCGATCAGGACGGATTTGATCCGGGTGGAACCTAATTCAATGCCCAGTACGGTTTCTCCATTTTCAATTATGGATACGATTTTTTTGTTTATCTTCATTGTCATGTCCTTTATATATTTGCGTTATCGATAACGCAATATTATTAGACTGT
>JAFGFY010000058.1 GCA_016930795.1 Deltaproteobacteria bacterium | reverse complement strand
TCCCGTGGTTGAAAGAAGCGCGTCTCATAGCCCACTGAAATATCGGCGAAGAGATTGGGATGTTTGCTCAGCAGGGCCGCTATCTGTTCCGGGTCTCCTTGCCTCGCATAGTGCGCGTCCGGTCCGCCTCCCATCTTCACGGGATTCTGGTGTGCCCATATAACCTTAGTGTTCTTGTTAGCCAGAAGCGCCCGGTCCAATTCAGCAACACTCTCTGGTGTGGTCTCCATGTGAATCAGCAGCGGGACACTGTATTTGGCTCCGAGACGCATCATGGCCTGCATCCACGGTGAGTCGGCAGGAATGCTGACCTCAGGAGCACTCGTACCAGGGGAGCCGGAAATAGCAAAATGTTTGACCATGAATTCGCCCAATCCCTTGAATTTTCCAGTCTTCAGTTGACGCTCGGCATATTCAAGGAAAGCCTCGTCAGGTAGAAGGCCTCGCCCGCCGCGTACTGTTGTCAGAAACGGAATGATACGCTGGGGATATTTCTCGTATGCTTCGAGAACCATGCCATCTTCCCATCCCAATGGACGTGAACCAGCGATCCGGTTCGCCATCAGGACTGATTTCTGAACCCCAGCTTGGTCCATGAGTGAGATGATGCTCTCGGCGGAAAGCCCCGGGATAATGTGCTGATGAGCGTCTATTAACGGGGGTCCGCCTGGCGGATCAGAGGTCAGCAAGATTTCTTGTGTAGCACCTTGAGGCGTAGTCACGCAGCCTGCTATCAAAAGCAGGAAAAGTGCAAAAACGCCAACAGAGATCTTCATACTCCTCACTCAAAATGTAAATCGCTAAACCACCGACTGCCTAACGAATCTGCGAAAAGGGGACGTAGGTTCTAAAGCACTTTCAACCTCTCCCCCAATTTTCTAACCTTTCCTGTTTCCCAGCAAATTACACAAGATAACGTGCCCGTGTTCGTGTTGCGTGTCTCTCAACCGCAAAATCTCCCTAATGTGACCAAAATATCGCCCGCAGTTCACTCCACGCTTAAACAAACTCTTCTGTCAAGTTTTAAGATCAGGCACCATTCACTTACTGTGATATGCATTTACAAGCGGTTCCATTCATCAACCGTAACTTCACGGCCTAATATTTCTTCTATTTCTCGAATCATCATGCGAAGCTGAGGAACGGAATATTCTTTATTAGAAGGAATCGCCAGACGGTAAATTTTGTAAACTAAAAATTGATGCCTTGCCCCTGAAAAAGGACCATCAAAACCAAGTTGCTGTAATCGGTGGATGAAATCTCTTCGCTTACACGGCGTCCACTTGCCCACGGGCTGGCCCCCTGTTTAAATCAATTCCCTCTATGACCGGCAAAGGATGCCCAAGCTTTAAACCTACTAAAATCCAGTCTTCCAGTGTTGAATGCAATTCATCCTCACATTCACGTAAGGTCTTTCCAAATGCGACCACTCCTTTGCAGGGAGGAATTCTGCCGGCAAATGTGCCATCTTCAAGTTTATCATAAACGGCTTGAGCCATTACTTTTTCGACATATTCACTTAAGATATACCGTATTGCAGGCATAATAAACCTCCTTCTTCATTAGCCAGCAAATATTATAACAGATTTAAAGAAAACAGGGGCAAACTATTCTTGACCTAAGAATTATCATATCGGGGGAATATGTGAAGCTCCCTGCCCACTGGGCGGGGCTTCCCGAAAAGGCATTATCGCTCATATTGTACCCCTATACCCCGTCTACAAGGCGGGGCTTGCTGGGCACGCTCCGGCCAATTACTGTTAAGACAAATCAAGACTCCTACCCGAGGGCAAACCTATGGAAAGCAAATCAGAGAAGAATTTCGCGCAATATGATCAAAGTCTGAATCTTTATGCAGGAGAGTGCATTGATAATCCATCGCCAGGACAGCAATGAGTACATCGATGATCGAACTCGTAACCCCTTTTCTTCTTAGTTGAAAAATCAATTCGCCTGATTTGTACCAGTGCTCGTCAGTCATCTGAAGCCAGTGAAGACCCTTTGCGTAATCTTGGATATTCCGTTTTTCTTCAATATCTCTCGCCCCTTGGATTAGCTCAACCAGGATAGGACCCGCTATGGCCACTCTGTCTTCATCAAGCAGGAGGGAGATGGTCTTTTTCATATCCTCATATCCGCGTCGCGCAAAAAAACAAATCCATCCACTGGTATCAATAAGAACCCAATTTTTCATCGCTTTGCCATCCGGAGATTCCGATGCACTTTTTTCCGACGATGGCGGATTCTCTTGAGATCAGACATTTTTGTTCCGATCATTCCACTCCCGGCGGATTGTTTAAGTTTTTCTCGAAGTCTTGATCGGATAAGTCCTTCTAACGCGAGCATGATGACATCCTTTTTCGTCTCTGCTTCTGACAATTCCATCGCTTTTTTTAAAACATCTTCATTAATGTCTACCAACGTCTTCATGGGGGCCTCCTGATATATATAAAATTAGATGATTTATATATATATGTCAAGGGCAATAAATAGTATGTGTCCTTGTTTCTAAAGGGATTCTCCCCATCTCTGTGTTCCCGCGTCTCGCTTCATCCTCCATGGCGTTCACCTTTTCCACCAAATTCCCAAAAAAACAGAAACAAATAGCACGAATTACAACGAATGGCACGAATCCTCCCCTACAC
>JAFGFY010000057.1 GCA_016930795.1 Deltaproteobacteria bacterium | reverse complement strand
GAAAGGCAAGGGATCCCCAGTCGGACCGACCCATGTATAATCCTCCGCTGGTCGCGCGATCGCGGAAGATGTCAGGGCATGCCTGGGCACAAGTATGCAAAGCAAAGCCAGTCCACATATAACATTCGTTTTCATCCTATTATGAGTACCTCCTTTGAATGTAGCGAAAGTGAAAAAGCCTGCTTGAAGGACCCTGCATTGTATCTCTGCAGGAAATCCGGATTCGTTTCACGTCTATGATAAAGACAAACCGGGTAAAAAAAGACCCCATCTCTTAAAACGAGAAACGGGGTCTCCATATCCTCCCCACATCAAATGTGGGGTAACGGGCACTCAGCACCCTTTAAAGTCATGAACTCTTCTATTTGGCGATAAGCCTGAGCTTTCTCCCCGTCCCTTAGGTCGAATCGAAAACTTTTTCATTCAGGCCGCTGTTCAGTCCTTTGGATTGAACCGAGCCATTCTGTTTTCCAATGGTTACATTGTCAGGATGACTCATCAGATAGTAACCATTTTTTGGAATTGACTTATTTTAGCAAAAACAATGAATTGTGTCAATCTCTGGATTGATCAAAACCCCTCAAAACCCGACCCTCAGCGACACGGTTTTCGCCAACAAGGATGAGGGTGTAGAACACTATATGTAGTTATCCTTTTCCCTTGACACACAACCCATTGGTCTCCTATACTCTCTTAAGTCTAATAAAAGCCTTTTGATGGAAGCAGCGAGGCGTAAGCATCGGCCGCTGAAAAAGAAGCGATCAAGAATTTCCAAATATAACTACCCATACAAACCACCCTTCGGCCCGAGCGAGAGGAAAATGAAAAAGAAAGAGAAGAATATCGTCGATGAAATCATCAAAATCAAGAATGAAATGGTAACCGAGAGGATGAACGAGATCTTCAGAACGAGACCGGATTATGACCGGACGGAACTGGCCATGTTAGGATTTGAGTGGCTTGATGAGGATTACCCAAATGAAGTGGAAGAGGAAAGTAATGCCGTTCCTGAGAACAAAGATCAAGAGCTTCTTGTCGCCTACTTTGATGGAGAGGTTGAGTTTTCGGATAAGGTGATGCAAGTCTTTCTGAGAGAGAAATGGAGCGATAAACCCAACTATGCTTTGCTCCGTCGATACTTCAGACAAGGGAATGATCATTTGAAGGCCCTCATCTACCATGGTCTTGCAATAGATCCGACCGACGATGGTTTTTTAAATGATCTTTCCCTGATTCATGAGTTTCATCCTATGCTTGGGGAGTTGATAGAACGTTACATCGAGGCGTGCGGAATTCAGGAAGACCTGGATTCCTTTAGCGAACTGGCCCAGGATTTCTTTTACAATACAACGCTAGATGGGTATGAGGCCTATAATGCCTTAAAAGAAATCTATGGCTCAGATACTCCAAAAGGAAAGGTCATCGACTCTCTCGTTTATATGGAAGAGGCTTTGAATGGACAACCCTATGTAGAGCATTAGTCTCTTTATGTTGCGCTATTAGGACAAGGCAGCATTAATGGTACACCAAGTACCCAAAAGTGGTTCAAAAAATTGAACATGAAATTGATTAACAAATTAGAATGGTTATAAGAATTTGTGGATAAGCCATATTTTTCCGGTCAAAAGATTTGTACTTTACAGATAAAGTTTACAACCGACCAGGAATCGCGATATCAAGGAATAGACAACAATACCCAACAGTTATAATTTCTTATTCGGGCATGTTTGTTTTGGCAAGAATCATGCAGTAAATATAGATGCCTTATGCAAGTGGAAGAATTGCTTTTTCCTCCTTTCTAAAGAAACCAATCTCTACAGGGGTTGGTTTCTTTTTTTCGTGCCCCACTCTCCGGCAATCTCTTTCAGACCTATATTAGAGCAAAGGTTTTCGAGAAAAGAGGCTTCCGAAAGAGGAGGGGTTTTTGTCAATCTGGAACTAAGGCGAAAAAAGGAGTGAATAATGGAAGGGGACTGTATTTTCTGCAAGATCGCTCATGGAGAGGCTCCGGCTGATTTCGCCGTCCGCAATGGGGCCGTATGGGATTGGGGCTCAATATATATGCAAGGCTTTAAGACAATATAAGATGAATCTGAGTCTTTTCACGAACTCATTCGACGTTCTTTGCCAATCCTCCGTTCTGCGCCACTCCGCTGCCCGTGGCTCATATAACCCATGGGAACACCCTCCTCAGAACAAATCAATATGACATCTTTGGCAGGGAGTTGAAAAGGAAGCTCCTCTATGTCGATCTTTCTCCTTCGGTCCCTGTTTTGTCTTCGATCACTGCCATTTCGTCTCTCAAAATAGCTTTGAAGTAGGGTTGTCTCACTGGTCTTTTCATCTTCTTTGGAGCGCCCATGTCGCATTTGGACATAAAAAATAGCCTGACATCCTGAGCACTTAGCCCTTTTTCTGGTTCTGTAATCAGCTTCAGAACCATCAACCACATATACGGTTCTACATTCGGGGCAACGGACTCTCATTTCATCCTCTCATTTGCGGGTATTCAGAAGAAGACACGATACTTTATCCTTCCCGAAGAAAGTCTAGAAAATCTTGCCTTGTATGTCAAAAACAAAAACACCAAAAGATGTTTTGGGTAAGGGTCTTGATTGAGTATCCTATCTCGCTCCTTCGAACCAGTCATGATTCATCATGGCGCAGCAACCGGAAAAACTGGTCTTAAGACAGTGGGGGGCAAATTTTGACACAAGGATTATCGTCAATCATAACAGCCCGTTGAACCCACATATAAATAGCTTCTTTCTACCAGTTTGTCTACCATCCATGGTATTTCAGAGGAAGAGCTGGTAGAAAGGGTATGACATCTTGCAAAAAAATGGGAGTATGACTAATCTGTGTGAACGTGAGTCTTCAAAGAAGGCCGTTCAATACAAAATACTTGCCTTATAGAGGAGGAGAATGAAATGGAGAAACCCATAGAGCATTACTGGATGAAGCGCTTGCAGGATCTTAAAGAGAGTCTGGAAGTCAATAATTTTGAGGTCTATATAACCGGCAACCGAGCAGAGGCTCAGAGGATTGTATTGGAAGAGATTCTTCCCAAGACCGGCGCCAAAACTGTTTCATGGGGCGGATCCATGACCTTCATGGACACAGGCCTTTACCAGGTCCTCAAGGATAATCCGAAGCTGGAGGTGCTGGATACCTTTGACAAAAATCTTCCCCGTGAGGAGAGTATGGAATTGCGTAGAAAAGCACTCCTCTGCGACCTTTTTGTTACGGGGACAAATGCTGTCACAGAAGATGGGCAGCTTGTCAATCTGGACATGATCGGCAATCGAATCGGAGGCATTACCTTTGGACCCAGGCATGTCGTGATTCTCATGGGCCGCAATAAGATCGTGGGTGATTTGGATCAGGCGATGGACCGTATCAAGAATTATGTAGCGCCTACCAATGCCATGAAATTGGGAATGAAGACCCCTTGTGTGGGGACTTCCTTTTGTGAAGAGTGCAGCAGTCCCAGTCGAATCTGCAACACTTGGACTATCACGGAAAAGTGCTTTCCAAAGGGAAGAGTGAAGATCGTACTGATTAACGAAGACATGGGGCTGTAGCACTGATCATTGAGGATTGATTATTTGTCATTGAACATGGATGAATGAAAAATGACCAAGGATCAACGCAACTACCTTAAAAAAGAGCAAAAAACAACATGTCCAACATACGCAACTTCAGCATCATCGCCCATATCGATCATGGGAAATCAACCCTCGCCGATCGTTTGATCCAGTATGCGGGATTGGTGAGTGATCGCCAGTTCCGCGACCAGATCTTGGACACCATGGATATTGAACGAGAAAGGGGGATCACCATCAAGAGCAATAGCGTTGCCCTCCCTTATACCAGCAAAGCGGGAGAAGAATTTGTCCTCAACCTGATAGACACCCCGGGACATGTGGACTTCTCCTACGAGGTATCCAGGTCTCTCTCCTCTTGTGAAGGCGCACTGCTTTTGGTCGACGCGGCCCAAGGGGTAGAGGCACAAACCGTGTCCAATGTCTATATGGCCATGGAGCATGATCTCATCATCATCCCGGTGATCAACAAGATCGATCTGCCGTCCGCGGATGTGGAGCGAACAAAGGAACAGATCGAAACCGAACTGGGGTTGGATTCGGAGTCGTGCATTCTCTGTTCAGCCAAGGAAGGAATTGGTATTGAAGAGGTCCTTGAGGGGATCGTGGAACGTATCCCCAGGCCTAATGGGAAAGAGGAAAACCCTCTTACGGCTTTGCTCTTTGACGCCTACTATGATTCTTTTCGGGGTGTCATTATCAGTTGCCGTCTGTTTGACGGAAGGGTCCGAACCGGAGACATCATTCGGTTCATGTCCAATGATGCCACCTATAAGGTAGAAGAAGTTGGGGTTTTTCGACTTCGAAGAGAACCAAAGGATGAACTCTGTGCAGGCGAGGTAGGCTATATCATCTCTGGTATCAAGACGGTGAGTGACACGAGCATCGGGGACACCATCACGCTGGACGTCCACCCCGCCTTAGTCCCTTTGCCCGGATTCAAAGAGGTCAAACCAGTGGTTTTTTCATCTCTCTACCCTATTTCCTCTGACGATTATCCCTCCATCGTGGAGGCTCTCGAGAAATACAAGCTCAATGATGCGGCCCTAGTCTATCAGAAGGATTCCTCTACGGCTCTTGGACAGGGATTCCGCTGTGGATTTCTGGGTCTCCTTCATCTGGAGATCGTGCAAAAGAGGCTGGAGACGGAATACGATCAATCCTTTATCATGACAGTACCCAGTGTTCAATATCAGTTCACTCTACAGGACGGCACAACGGTCACAGTGGATAACCCACAGTACTACCCGGATCCCGGCTCTATCAAGAGTACGGCAGAACCCTTTATCAAGGCGAATATACTGATTCCTGAACGCTACATGGGGGCGGTGATGAAGCTATGTATAGACCGCCGCGGGGTCAATTCCCGATTCAATTACCCTACACCGGGTCGGATCGAGATATTTTTTGATATGCCTCTGGCCGAAGTGATTGTTGATTTTTATGATGAGCTGAAGACCGTCACCCATGGGTATGGCTCATTTGATTATGAGATGATCGGCTATCGTGAGAGCAACCTCGTGAAGCTGGACATCCTGGTCAATGGTGAACCTGTGGACGCGCTCTCGATCATTGTTCACGCTGATCGCGCAAGGGAATGGGGTGTACGAATGTGTGACCGGCTTAAGGATGAGATCCCCAGGCATCAGTTCAAGATCGCCGTTCAAGGGGCTATAGGGGGAAAGATCATCTCCCGTTCAACCATTTCCCCCTTTCGAAAGGATGTCACCGCCAAGTGTTATGGGGGTGATGTGACGCGTAAGAGAAAACTTCTCGAAAAACAGAAGAAGGGGAAAAAGAGAATGAAGATGGTCGGCTCTGTGATGATCCCCCAGAACGCCTTTGTGGCTGTCTTGAAGTCTAACAAGGATTAAGCCCGTGAGTGCAGGTCTCTATATCCATATCCCTTTCTGTCGGACAAAGTGCCCCTACTGCGATTTTTACTCGCTCCCCTCTCTTTCACTTGTCCCTAAGTGGTTGGAGGCCGTTCAAAAGGAGATTTTTATCTACAGATTGCTTTTCCCCATCTTTGATTCCCTCTACCTGGGAGGCGGCACCCCAACGGTCTTAACACAAAGCCAATGGTCAGGATTGATGGAGGGTATTTTTACCCATTTTGCTTTCTCGCCTTCAGCCGAGGTAACCGTAGAGGCTAATCCCGATGATGTGACCGAAGGTCTTATGGGTCATCTGCGCGGCTTGGGAGTGAATCGCATTAGTCTTGGAGTCCAGTCCTTTGACGACCAAGAACTCCATGGCTTGGGAAGACGCCACACGTCCCATAGCGCCATGGAGGCGATCCGATGCATCAGACACCTTGGTTTCAACAATCTGGGATTAGACCTTATGTATGGCCTTCCGGGACAGACACAAGCCCAATGGCTCAAAATCCTGAAGAAGGCCGTTGATTTTTCACCTGAACATCTCTCCTGCTACCAACTAACCATCCAAGAAGAAACCCCATTTGGGAAGATGCGGGACAAAGGGGATATGCAACTCCCGGATGAGGAAGCGCAGAGGGCATTGTTCATTCTCACCTCCAGCTTCCTTGAACAGGAAGGGTATTTACAGTATGAGATTTCAAACTTTGCCAAAGGGAGAGAATTCATCTGTCTCCATAACATGAAGTACTGGCAGCATTTCCCCTACCTGGGGCTCGGTCCCTCAGCCCATTCCTTCCAGGGGAATAGGCGATGGTGGAATCTGAAATCTGTGGAGGGTTATTGTGAGGTCCTTGCTGGCGGGAGGAGGCCTGTGGCCGATGAAGAGATTCTTACTAGGGAACAGCAGGATCTGGAGTCTCTCATGCTCGGGCTGAGAACCATGGAGGGAGTTGAACTGGATCGGCTTGGTGATCGATCACAAAGCGAAAGGGTACTAAGAGTCTTGGAAGGAACGGGGCTGGTGAGGGTCGAGGATGGGAGAATCATGCCCACACGAGAGGGATTTCTTGTGGCGGACAGCCTTCCGCTTCTTTTTTCTCCGTGACTCGGGAAAAACCGGCAAACCATTTTTGGGGCCCTTAGCGTCTGTTCCATCTTATCAATGGCGTTTTCAGACAAGAGCGAAGGAGGAAACACATGAAGATAGGATTGATGGGATTGCCCGGTTCCGGAAAAACAACGGTCTTTAACGCTCTGACCAGTGCGGAAGTGAATATTCAGGCCTACGCAGCAGAAAAGGCCGAACCGAACCTGGCTATTGTGCCTGTCGCGGATGAAAGAGTGATGCGCCTTTCGCAGATGTATGAGCCAAAGAAGACCATCCATGCGACCATCGAGATGATAGACTTGGTGGGGGTGAGTTACGATCCGGCAAAGAATTCAGCCCTGTCTGATCAGTCTATCACCCTGTTGAAGAATACGGATGCATTGGCCTTGGTGGTTCGTAACTACAGGGACGATTTGATGGGGCCGCCGAATCCACTGGCCGATATGAGCAGGGTGGAGGAGGAGTTATTGTTTTCGGATCTCGCCCTTTGCGAGGGACGCTTGGAGCGCATTGAGAAGAGCTATCAACGCGGCAAGAAGACACCACAATTACAGAGGGAAGAAAAGATCGTGCGAAGAATCTTGGAACAACTGAACAATGAGAAGCCTGTTCGAAAGCTCCCCATAACTAAAGATGAACAGAAGATCATTCGCGGATTTCAACTGCTTACCGAAAAGCCGATGATGGTGGTTTTGAACTCCAACGAAGTGAATTTCGGAGACAACCAAACCCTATTGGACAAGATAGGGAAAGAATATAGCATCATCGAGTTTGCAGGTAAGTTTGAGATGGAGTTGTCCCGACTGGATGAAGAGGAAATGGCACTCTTCATGGAAGACATGGGGGTGACAGAATCTGCGCGCGATCGTTTGACTCGCATGGCTTATGGAACATTGGACTACATCAGTTTTTTCACGGTGGGCTCTGATGAGGTGCGTGCCTGGACCCTAAAAAGGGGAGAGACTGCTTTGGACGCGGCCGGAACCGTCCACACAGATTTGGCCCGAGGATTTATACGGGCCGAATGTTTTTCATATGATGACCTCATGGAATGCGGGTCTGAAAAGGGTGTCAAAGAAAAGGGGCGGTTGCGTTTGGAGGGAAAGAACTACGTGGTTCAGGATGGGGATATTCTGAATATAAGGTATAATATTTAAGGGCAAGGTCTAGGGTATATGGTGTAAGGCGCAAGGAACAGAATCCATATGTTTTTTGCTTTCGGCCTTCAGTCTTCAGTCTTTAGACTTCCACATTCATCACTCAACTGTCTCCATGGCCGCGAATTTGGGTTCGTGAAGCGGAATCAGGATGTCGGCCATCTTTTTCACCTTGATCATGATGTCATAGACCTCGCATCACCATTCTTGGCTTTTTCAAGTGGAAGATTATTTGAACATTGCCCGGAGGCCTTGTTTTCTTCGAGAGGCTCTCCATTGTTTTCCCTCAGGTTTGTTCGTCCGTAGCCCGTCCGCAGAGATTACTGCGGATGGCGGGCTGCGGAGGATGGATCGGAAATTAACGGCCTTGTGCACTTCAGGCGTAGATCCGGCCCATTATGGCCACCCGGGGTTTCAATTTATCTTACTTGGAAACCTGACTCCGCGAACAGGATCGTCCCGACCAGAACCAGGCTCATCCCAATTCCCATGGATGTAGGGCACGCCCAAGCGCCGGAGGCAATCGTTCCCAGAGAGAAAAGTGTGAAAAAGCAATCCCTGAAAGCGAGTTTTTTTGTGGTTGCCGTGTTTGTTGATTTATGAACGTTTTTCATTTTTTCCTCCATTTGATTATTGTTGCGTCATTCCATCATTTTTGTTTGTGGTCAGGTTGAACAATTGACTCTGTTCTCCTGTTTGGATGTTGAAGTATTCAGTCTTATTTACTTCTACTTTATATAAGAGGTTACAGGTTAGTCGATTCTCTCCAGTGAATATTTGACCTCATGAATCAGCATTAAGTGTGCCAAAAAGTATTTTCTCCGAATTATCAATATGTTAACAGTAATCGGGGAACGAATGTGAAAAAAAGAGATGGCAAAGAGAGACGATATCTGATGAAAAACCGCTAATTAGTGGCGGAATTGACCATACGCCAAAGAAGGGGCGGGCGAGTGTCGAACACTCAAAAAAAAACGGTTTGGTGGATTCATAGTCGACCATCAAAATGGGCATATATGATTAGATTAAATAATGGCATAAAGCGCTAGTGATTGGTATATTTCGCCAAAAAGGGGTCTCATATACCATACGCGGCCTTTTGCGTGTAGATCTGTAACATGCTGTTTTTTAAAGCATTGTTTTTGTCGTTGTGTCGATGGCACGATTCCTGCCTTTTGTCTTGGCAAACAGAGAATAGAAGGAGGTCAGCTATGGGAATCTTTACACGATTTCGTGATATCGTAAGCTCAAACATCAATTCCATGCTGGATAAGGCAGAAGACCCGGAGAAGATGCTTAAATTGATGATTCGTGAAATGGAGGACACTCTAATTGAGATCAAATCGGCATGCGCCGGTGTGATGGCAGCCGGGAAGAGGATTGAACGTGAATTGGAGGGAACCCGGTCTCGTGTAGAATACTGGCAAGGGAAGGCGGCTCTTGCCGTGAGTAAAGGCCGAGACGATTTGGCTCGGGACGCGCTCGTTGAAAAAAGGCGGTACACGGAAAAAGCGGAAAGCCTTCAGAGGGAACTTAAAGAGCATCAGGTTCTGGTGGCGCAGTATCAAGATGATATGGTCCAACTGGAGCAGAAACTGGGTGGGGCACGTGAAAAGCAGCGCACCCTCGTCCAGCGCCATATCCATGCCCGACGTCAAAAACAGGCCCAGGAAGAAATCCGGAGAATCGAGAATTCCGAGGCTATTTTCAAATTTGAAGAGTTCGAAAACCGCATCGAGAGAATGGAAGCGGAGGCTGATCTGGTGAATTTCGGTCGAAATAAGACCACTGAACAAGAGCTGGACGCCCTTATTGTGGACGAGGATATTGAAAATGAGCTGCAAAATATCAAATCCTCTCTTTCAAAGGACTCACAACAAATGACCCAATCGTAGTATAGAGAGGAGAGACATCATGAGACGGTTCCACAATATCTTTTATGACCGAGGACTTTATCGATCCAGAAAAGGGATCATCATGGGGGTTTGCAGGGGTGTTGGAGATTACTTCAATTTTTCTGTCTTCTGGATTCGGGTCATTCTGATCATTCTCTTCTTGATCAGCGGATTCTGGCCCGTGGTTGTCCTCTACTTCGTGGCTGGTTTTGTCATGAAACCTGAACCTATAATTCGTCCCCAACAGCATTATGAGGAGGAGTTATATGGCGGCTATGCCCGTACAAGAAGACCCGCCTCTGATTATATAAAGAGACGTCAACAGACACTTGAACGGCGAATACGTAATCTGGAGAACACCGTGACATCAAAAGAGTACGATTGGGATCAGCGAATGAGGGCATAATCTCAAGAGAATCCATTCAAAAAAGCAATTGACTTGTCTCATATGGAATCGCGCCACCCGCTCGATTTTCTTCCACAAAAGCAGTAGACTTATCTCATAGAAAATCGCGCCACCCGCTCGATTTTCTTCCACAAAAGCAGTAGACTTATCTCATAGAAAATCGCGCCACCCGCTCGATTTTCTTAATCCATTTTTCCTAGCAACCCTTTTGGGTGAGTCAGCGTCTCTATAATATATCACACAAAAAGAACCTGACGAACAGCGCTGAAGTTGAACTCACAAACAGAAAAAGCAGGCGTCAAGGCTTTCAATGGCTTAAATCGCAAAAAGTCTCTCTTCGACGTCATTAGGCGTTGTCAGGATGGTGACACGAAGGCCATGGAAGAAATATTCAGCGATTACAAGTCCCCTCTCTTCAACCTAACTTATCGTTATACAAAAGATTTATCTTCAGCCGAGGATCTCCTTCAGGACATTTTCATAAAAATTTTCACACGTATCCGTAAACTCCGTTCTCCGGAGGCATTTAACGCATGGGTTTACAGGACCGCTATTAATGCATGTATTAGCTCTATCCGTAGGTCTGGGATGGGAAAGCATATTCCCCTCGATGAGATAGATAAACCCAGGAAAGCTGAAGCAGATAATACCCATATCAAACTGGATATGGAAAAGGCAGTAAATATCCTGCCGCCTAAACAGAAGGCGGTGTTTCTGCTTCACGATGTTCAGGGCTTCACCGACGGGGAGATAGCACAGGTCATGAAATGGTCTGAAAGCACATCAAAATCTCAGCTTTTTAGAGCGAGGATGAAGATAAGGAAATATTTAAAGGACAAAAGACTATGAAATGCACGAAGGCACAAAGGCTTATAAGTAATCAGATCGACAATCTTCTCAACGGGCGACAGACCAAAGCTCTTGAAGAGCATCTGAAGGAATGCCCGGCTTGTACAGAGTCTCTTCATGAAATGCAGATGATCACAGGAGTAGCCAAGAACATGAAGTCATTTCAGCCGTCTGAATACCTGTGGGCAGGTATTGAAGGTCAAATACCCAGGAATGCCCGGAAAAGCAGAAGCTGGCCCAAGAGGAGAGGGCAGTTCTTTCGGTTTTCTTTATATTCCAGAGAGTTGGCCTTTTCAGGGAGCGGCCTTTTGGCTGGCCTGGTTTTGATGACTCTTTTCTACTACGGTATCCCCTTTATTCAAAGGGATAGGAGTATCCCGGATGAGGCGGCATCAGACAGGTTTGAAGAAGCGGATCGCCACTACCAACTCGCGATCGCGGCTTTGAGTCAGGCGATATCAGAACAAAATGTGGAACTCAGTCCGGAGCTTGCAGCTGTATTTGAAGAGAATCTAGAGATCATCGACGAGGCGATTCAGTCTTTCCGGACCGCGATGAACGAATACCCTGATGACCAGGAGGTCAACGAATATCTTTTGATTTGCTACAAGAAGAAGCTGGAACTTTTGGGAGAAATGAAAAACTTAATGATGCGGTCAGGATAAGACCTGTTTCCTCAAAAAACTTCCTTACATTTGGGAGACGCCCTGCAGATTATCCGTCCTCCATAGCAAGCTACTGCGGAGCATGGATTGGAGCGAGGCGGAAATTCCGCTTGCGGGGCTGCATAGATCTTCAAATAGAGGGCGATAATGAAAAGATCAAAACGTTACATAGCACTGCTGGCCATTCTCACTATCGTGGTTTGCTTCCCCTCTCTTGGATGGGCATGGACAGAAGAGAAGATTGTCGAAACTTATCCTTTGGAGAGCACGGGCAAGGTATATCTGGAAAACATATCTGGAGACATCACCGTGAGTAGCTGGGACAAAAACGGAATTGAGATCACAGCGACCAAAAGAGGTCGAAGAGAGAGAGATTTTGATGACGTCACTATTCATATTCGTCAAATCGACGGCAATATCCGGATTATCACAAGGCACGATAGAGAATTCAGTTTGTTCCGATCAGGCGCTGTATCCGTTTTTTATGAGATCATCGTCCCTGCCAAAGCATCGGTGAGAGTGAAAAGCATAAGCGGAAATGTTGAAGTACGAAAGATAGGCGGCTTTCTAAATGTAGAGACTATCAGCGGTGAGATACGTGTGAGACTGGCTGAGAGCAACGTGCGATGCAAAAGCACAAGCGGTGATATTGATATGGAATACATTCACGGAGATGCTGAGTTAGAAAGCGTATCCGGAGAGATATCTATACAGGAGATTCAGGGCTCCATAGAAGCAGGAACCGTAAGTGGAGATATTGAGCTGGATGCATTTTCTTATGCGGAAGAAATAGAGATGAGCTCCACCAGCGGAGATGTAAAGTTACGGGGAGAGTTGAGCCCCGGAGGCATCTACAGACTTGATTTATTCAGTGGGAATACGAAAGTGATTATACCATCCGACTCAAACTTTGAGTTTTCAGCAAAGACGTTTAGTGGTTCTATAGAGTGTGACTTTGAGCTTAAGATGTCAGGGAGATTAAACCCGAGGCAAGTTCAGGGGACTGTCGGCAAAGGCGGGGCGAGTATTAACATCTCTTCGTTTAGCGGAAATATACGCATCATAAAACAGTAAAGCCGCGAGTTTTGTGATGCGTTCACAACGGAGTGTCATACTGTGGAGACTGGCTATGGCCTGGAAAAGGAAGATAGAGGCTACAACATTTTATAAGCGGAGGGTGTTGTTATGCATAGCGTGAGACGTGTGTGTCTATTGGTCATGATAGTCATTCTGTCCCTTATCATTAGTGGATGTTTGATTTCTACGCGACAATATACGAATCAGACATCGCCGGGGCGCGAATTATCGAAAACTCTCATAAAGAAAATCGAGCCGGGAGTAACGACGAAAGAGTGGCTCCTGCAGACATTCGGAATGCCGACAAGGCAAAGAACCTTTGATAGTGGTGAGGAAACATGGGAATATGAAAGGAGTTACAGAACAGAGTCTGAAAGCCATGTATTCTTCATTATCAATACAGAAACCGTGACCAGGACAAGAGAGACATTGATCATTGACATCAAGGACGGCATTGTCCAGAACTACGTGTTTGAATGAGAGTAAAAAGGATCTTCCTGCCCTAAACGGACGGTGTGCCAGAGAAAGTCGTAGTGTTGTCATAATGGATGAACACAAAAGAGTAACCTCCGAGTTTGCTGGTTGCCGTATCGAGTTAGCAGAGAGCATGGGTATTATTGGGCGAGTCTGTTCTTTGTCTAAAGGTTTTTTTGGGATTTGTGACCTGTCACGTTAGAAGAAGATGCGGGCAAGGCGAGGGAACAGACAGGAGCCATTGTCTTTGGATTACACCCTTCCTTTTTTCTCCTCTGAGTTATTGGCAGATCGATTTTTTTGCAATGTGAATCTTCAGTAAAAAATGCCCGAAAGCGAACATAATCAACTAAAAAACGGGCAACCCTCGGTTTGGTTATCAAGCTATCTTATTGAAAAAAAATAAGGCCACGGTACACTTGTTGCGAATATGAAGTGACAAAGCGCTTTCATAGCGATTTCATTTTGAAAATGCACAGCGAGCGCATTCCCCGTAGCTTGCTGCGGGGTTAGCGAGCGAATTACAATAAATACTTCCTTACATTTGGGAGATTCCCTGTCCCGCCTTCAGCGGGACTGCAGGGATCTTCAAATTTCTTCTTTGGCTAAATAGAGCACTTGTTAGTTTCTTTCGCCAGACATGGGCTTATTAATCTCATCTCGGAATCTCAATGAATATTTGTAACCTAATGTTTTAACTAGAGTTATTGGGTAATATGATCAATGGCACGATTCCTGCGATTATCTATGGCAAACAGAGAACAAAGGAGGCGAGCTATGGGGACTTTTACACGGTTTCGTGACATTGTGAGCTCAAACATCAACGCCATGCTGGATAAGGCGGAAGATCCGGTCAAAATACTCAAGCTCATGGTTCGTGATATGGAAGGCACCCTTGTGGAGATCAAGTCAGACTGTGCCGGTGAGATGGCTGTAGGGAAGAAGATTGAGCGTGAGATGCTAGATGCTCAGTATCGCGTCGGCTTATGGGAAAAGAGGGCAGCCGTTGCCGTGAGAAAGGGGAGAGATGATCTGGCCCGGGACGCGCTCGTTGAAAAGCGGCGGTACTCGGAAAAGGCGGAAGTTCTTCAGAGGGAACTTAGAGAGCGTCAGGTCCTGGTGGCGCAGTATCAAAATAATATGATCCAAATGGAGCATAAACTGGGTGCCGCCCGTGAAAAACAGCGCACTCTCGCCCAGCTCCATATCCATGCACAATGTCAAAGAGAGGCCCAGGAGGGGAACCGGATAATCGAGTACTCAGAGGCCGTCTATAAGTTTGAAGAATTTGAAAACCGAATTGAGAGAATGGAGGCGGAAGCGGTCCTAGTGAATTACGGCATAGATGGGACCATTGAGCAGGAACTGGACGCGATGATCGTAGACGATGATATTGAAAACGAGTTATGTCATATCAAGCCCTCTTTTCACAAGGATTCACAACAAACAACTCAAGCTTAATATGGAGAGGAGAAATATCATGAGACGATTCCAAGATATGTGTTATGACCGAGGGCTTTATCGATCCAGAAGCGGGATCATCATGGGGGTTTGCAGGGGCATTGGAGATTACCTCGGTTTTTCCGTCTTCTGTATTCGGGTCATCCTGATTATTCTGTTCCTGATCAGCGGATTATGGCCCGTGGTCGTCCTCTACTTCCTGGCGGCTATCCTGATGAAATCTGAACCCGTGATTCGTCCACACCAACATTCCAATAGACCCTCGTCGGATCACATAAGACGACGACAACAGACTCTTGAGCGGCGGCTACATAATCTGGAGAGCATTGTGACATCAAAGGAATACGACTGGGAACGGCGGTTGAGAGCTTAATCGCGGGGGAACATGGCCATATCGATGTTTTGTAACCTTTTCATAAAGACAGAGTTTTATAGGAGGAATAAGTAGTAATGAACCAGCGAATTCATGCCGAAAACCTCAGAGGATATCGAAGGCGATGACAGGAGGCTAAGTGATGAATAGAAAAGGATGGAAAATATTCTTTGTGACCATGTTTATTGTCTGTGCAGCGGCATCTTCTTTTGCCGCGACGATAACCAAATACTTTGAGGAGGTCTATGATTTTAATCCAGGTGGAGATGTTATTGTAAGGGCCGTGAACGGCGGAATCGAACTCTCCTCATGGAGTCAAGATAAAGTAGAGATAGTATCTGAGGTAAAGGTGAGAGCCGGAAGTCGCCGAGAGGCAGAGGATCTATTAGAGGAAGTGGAAATCGTTGTAGACTATGACTCAGACAGGATTCGCGTCGAAGCCGATTACCCAAAACACTTGGGCAAAAACGGCTTTTTCAAATGGGCATTTGGCTCAAATGGAGGCGTATGGGTGCGTTATTGGATTAAGGTGCCTGAAAAGACGAATATTGATCTGAAAACAGTCAACGGAGGCATAGAGACGGAAAACGTAGAAGGAAAGGCTGAACTAAGGACGACAAATGGGGGTATAGAGGCCTCTGATATAAAAGGAAGCATTTCTGTTCAAACAACAAATGGTTCTGTTCGTGTGAAAGTCGATTCTTTTTCGAATAGCGACGAAATAACCATACGGACAGTCAATGGCAGCGTTCGGTTAGCGTTGCCTTCGAATGTGAGTGCAGACCTGGAAGCCGGCACGGTGAATGGATCGATTCGTACGGACTTCCCATTAACCGTGCGGGGCAGACTCACTAAGCGAAATCTTGATGGCAAAATCAAGGATGGGGGAGGCAGCATCATCCTAGGCACCGTAAACGGAAGTGTGACCGTATCGGAAAGATAGAGATGGGATATTTCCTGTAGAGACATTGGAGGGGAGAGATATGAAACGAAAGAGATTAACTATGCTTATTGTGCCGGTATTGGCAATATTTGCTTTATTGGCGAGTCCGGTCAGTGCGGGTGGACATCAGGATTGCCCGTTTTTCTTTATGGATCTGAATAAATGGTACATGGATGGTGTCAAATATGAAATCGAGGATGGTTCTATCTTCATCTCTCATGACGGTCCTCGTCATGAAAAAGTGGAAATTACCGAAGATGGTCAACTCTATATTAATGATGAATCAATAAAGCTGAACAGAAAACAAAAGAGACTGGTTGCGGGCTACTATAGCTTAACAACGGACATCGTCAGTCAGGCCACGAGTTTGGGTCATGAAGGAGCCAAGATCGGTATTGATGGTGCTAAGCTGGGCTTGAAGGCGGTCGGCGGTGTATTTAAAATGATGTTCACTTCATATGACGGCGATGATCTTGATCAGGATATGGAGTGGGAGGCCCATAAATTGGAGAGAAAGGCCGAGTGTCTTGAGGAAAAAGCAGAAGAGATAGAGGACCTGGCCGAAGATCTGGAGCGGATCGCTAAAAGGATGAATGAGACGATTCCGGAAATTAGGGAATTAGGATGGTTTTACCGATAGGAACGGGGAAGAAGAGGAGAGTAATGAAACAAATCTCGGAGTTATTCGTCTGAGTCTATAGTTGCAAAGAGAGTCTGAGAATATTTGAGGGGGATGGAGGTAGGAAATGGCCAAGATATTGAAGATACTCCTGGTGCTCGTCATGCTGGCTGCGACGGTCGTGGGCGGGTATGCCTGGGTTCGGAACTATCAACCGGACGATCGAGGGTTCACCTTTGTGAATGTCGCCAGGGGCGACATCACCGAAAAAGCGGTGGCCGTGGGTCAGATCGAACCCCGTCAGAAGTTCCACATCAAGTCAAAAATATCTGGAATCGTCAGACGGTGCCCGGTCGATGTGGGTGACCGAGTGAAAGTCGGAGATCCCATCATTGAAATCAGTCCAGATCCCACTCCTGTGGAACTGCTGGAAGCTGAACGTCAGGTTGAAAAGGCCCTCTCCGCATATAATCGCGCCAAGGCGGATTGGGAACGTTCCAAGGATCTGGTGGAACAGGGTGTTGAATCGATAAACAGGCTTGACGCTGATCACGAGGCCTATGGACCTCAGCCGGATCGAGCTGGATCGCGCCCGGGATCATCTACAGCTCATCCAGGAGGGGCGGATTGCCGGCCGCGGGAAGAAAATGGAGACCGTCATTCGCGCTCCGGCAGCCGGAATCCTCTTAGAGCGGCTGGTTGACCCCGGAGATCCGGTGGTTCCCCTTACAAGCTACCAGGCAGGTACCGATTTGGCCACTCTGGCTGATATGAGCGACTTGATCTTCAAGGGGACGGTGGACGAGATTGATGTGGGCAAGCTGGATATGGGTTTTCCGGTTCGCCTAAAAGTCGGTGCCCTTCCCGATCAGGCGATTATCGGCAAATTAACTCGCATTGCCCCACAGGCGATTGAACGAGATAATGCCAAGCTCTTCGAGGTGGAGATCGAATTGGACTCTGTCGAAGGAGTACTGCTGCGTGCGGGATATTCAGCCAATGCTGATGTTGTCATACGAGAGAAGAAGAACATTCTACTCATCCCCGAACGCCTGGTTATATTTGAGGATGAAGGTGCCAAAACATTTGTCGAACTGCCCGGAGATGTTCCTGAAGCGGAGCCCCGGAAAGTGGCCGTCAAAATCGGTCTCTCCGATGGACTGAATATCGAAGTGATCTCAGGGGTAAAAGAAGGGGACAAGGTGGTGCAGCGACCGCCCAGAGAAATCGAGGGATAGGATTCACCTGCTATGGTCAATACGATTCGTCAACTCATTCGCGATACACGCAGTCAAAAACTTCGAACTCTACTCACCCTTTTCGGCATGATATGGGGTACCACTGCAGTAAGTCTATTATTGGCTTTTGGTGATGGACTTCATAGTCAACTTGCAAAAAGCAACGCGGGTATGGGCAATAACGTGGTTATTGGTTGGCCATCACGAACCTCCATACCTTTTGAAGGATTAGGAAAGGCACGTCGGATACAAATGGACGACGATGATATTGAACTTCTCCGGAATAAAGCCTACGGACTGGGTGCCATATCTAGTGAATACATGGAAGGTTTCAAACTTCAGTATGGTGCCAAAGTCCTTTCCGTATCTGTATCAGGTGTGGAGCCCGACTTCGGTGAAATTCGCAACCTTATTCCCGCAGAAGGCAGTCGCTTCATCAACCCTGTGGATCAGCAAAAAAGAAGGAGGGTAGCTTTTTTAGGGGATGAATTGGCCGGTCAGGTCTTTGGCGATGTTACACCCGTGGGACAGATTATAAAACTTCAGGGCTCACCTTTTACAATAATAGGAGTGCTCATTAAAAAAACGCAAAACTCCAGTTATACCGGTCAAGACAATGGCAGAGTGTTTATACCTTCATCAACATTTAAGATGATGACCGGACAGAAATTTATCAGCGACTTTGTTTTTACAGCCAGCGATATAGAGAAGACCAAGGGATTGATTAAGGATGTACTGCGAATAATGGCTGCGCAGCACCGGTTTGATCCCACGGATGATGAAGCAATCAGTTTTTGGGACACATCCGATAGTGCCAAGTTCTTCCAGACCTTCATGCTTGCATTCAAGATTTTTCTAGGAGCGATCGGATGTTTGACCCTTGTTGTTGGGGGAATAGGCATTTCCAATATCATGAATGTTGTGGTTGAAGAGCGAACCCGTGAAATCGGAATTAAAATGGCCCTTGGGGCAAAACCGCGGATCATACTTGGCAAGTTTTTACTGGAAACCCTTGCCCTCACAATTGTTGGAGGGAGCATAGGCATTCTTATTACCCTGGGAATCTGTACAGTTTTTCCAGTTTTAAATCTTACCGAGTATGTTGGTGATCCTAATATATCAACGGGAGCAGCCACGGCAACTGCAGTTATGCTTGGTATAATCGGTTTTATCTCGGGTTATTTTCCCGCTCGAACCGCAGCCAACCTGGATCCTGTGGTAGCGATGAAGATGTGAGGATGCAATAATGCATAAACCAAGACCAGGCCTCATATTTCAACTTCTTCTAAGAGCAAGCCGTGTTCAGAAAAAAAGAGCAGTCCTGACCGTGGCCTCCATTGCATGGGGCTCTTTTTCTCTACTCCTTCTTCTTGCCTTTGGTGAAGGCCTTAGAATTTCAGTAACGACCGGAACATTCGGTATGGGTCGTGATCTAGCCATATTATGGCCAGGCACCACAAGCCTGACATGGCAGGGCCTGCCGGCGGGACGGCCGATACTTCCCCGCATCGAAGACATACCTCTCCTCAGGGAACGAATTCCCAATCTTGATGAGGTAACCGGTGAGATACACAGATCAGGTGTAACTGCAAATAATGATGATAACACCAATACTGTACGTGTCAAAGGCGTAACCTATGGCTATGGCAGGATACGAAACCATATTCCGGCCCCGGGAGGAAGATTTATCAATCCACTGGATGAGAAATTGCGGCGCCGGGTAGCTTTTCTTGGAGATAAAGTCGCGAAAGAACTTTTCGGCGAAGAGGACCCGGTGGGAGAACCTATTCTCCTTGACACTGTTCCCTATACTGTTATCGGTGTCATGATGCATAAGGTTCAGATAAGTGCCTACGGCGGAATGGACGAAGATCATATCACTATTCCCATCACCACATTCAAGGCCCAGTTTGGTACTGATCAATTAGGCATGATCGTCGTTAAACCGGATCAACCCCAACAGATGGGCCTAGTACTTGAGGAACTGCATAAAATACTGGGGGTTAAGTACGGATTTGATCCAAAAGACGAACGGGTATTTGGAATCTGGGACACCGTTGATTCATTCAGGGATATGACCAATACTCTGATAGGCATACAGCTCTTCCTGGGAATTATCGGCGCCCTGACCCTGATAATCGGAGGCATTGGCGTCGCCAATATCATGTACGCCGTAATCAAGGAACGCACCAGAGAGATTGGTGTAAAGATGGCCCTTGGTGCGCGCCGGCGCTGGATCACCGGTCCTATTGTTCTCGAATCTCTGCTCTATGCATTATTAGGGGGGGCAGTCGGTCTGATCATGGCTGTGGTTGCCGTCATCCTTTTAGGCCAATTGCCAACAGAAGGAAACGAAGCTTTGGAATTGTTGGGTAAACCAACATTATCTTTATCTATCGGGATGGCATCAGCGGCTATCCTGGGTCTTATAGGATTTATGGCTGGATTTTTTCCTGCGAGGCGTGCCGCATCCATTAATCCTGCGGAGACACTCCGCTACGAATGAGGGAGATATGTTTTTAGACGGATTTTTCAATTCAAAGAAGCGTTATTCTAGTGTAGAGAATGGCAATGTGATCGACCTGAAAGGCTTGACCAGGGTCTACGTTACCGGCAAGATAAAAGTGGAGGCCCTCAAGGGTATTGACCTAGAGGTCCGGGATGGGGACATGGTGGCCATAACCGGCCCCTCTGGATCCGGCAAGAGCACCCTGATGAACCTCATTGGGTGCCTGGACACGCCCACATCAGGGAGCTACCTTCTGCGAGGCGAATCGGTCGCAGGTTTAAGCAGGGAGGAACTGGCAGGAATCCGCAACCGTCGGGTGGGCTTCATCTTCCAGAATTTCAACCTGCTTCCACAGATCTCTGCCTATGAAAACGTTGAAATGCCTCTTCTCTTCAGCGGCCTACCCCGTCAAAAGCGTCGCGAGAGGGTCTATGAGCTTTTTAATCGGGTGGGTCTCTCCGATCGAATGGACCATAAGCCCACCGAACTCTCGGGAGGACAGATGCAGCGAGTGGCCACGGCCCGCGCCCTGGCCATGGACCCCGACATCATCCTTGCTGACGAGCCGACCGGTAACCTTGACACCAGTTCAGGCAGCGACATTATGGATCTCTTTCAGGAGCTGTGGGAACAGGGGCGCACGGTCCTTGTGATCACGCATGATCCGGCATTGGCACGCCGTGCCCCGCGTCAGGTGGAGATCAGGGACGGTCTGATCACCCGGGATAGTCGAACTTGATATTGCCCATGAAATAGAGTAGGAAAGACAAAGAAACAACCCATTGTCTGTGTCTATACCCCTGTCTTTCCGGTCGATTTCGGATTGCATGGTGGGTTTGAACAAGGGCATTTCCATGGAGAATGGGCATAGAGTCAGAAGCAGTCACGTGTTGTGCAACGGAAACACTATATTCGGCTTAAGACATAATATAAGGAAAGCTGTAGAAGTGTGATTAAAGGATCATCATAAGTCGTGGCCAGGAGTTGAGAATCTATAATCAGTAAATGGTCGGATCAGTACGAGTGAAGGGGAGGAATCCAAAATGAGATGTATAAAATGGATCGTTTTGTTCAGCGTCGACGTTTTTTTATTAACTGGAATGATGCGAAGTCCTCTATTCGCGCAAGAAGAGAAAGAGTTCTTCACATTGAGTGAAAGTATTGACATGGCCTTGGACAAGAATTGGTCGCTTAAGGCCAAGAAGGAAGGCGTGAGCCAAGCCACGGCCGTGAAAAACCAGACTAGAGCCGAGTTTCTGCCGTCTCTGAACACCAGGTATGGCTATACATACAATAGAGATATTGATATGAATTACGCTTATATCGAATTTTCTGGATTCCACGATACGTATCAGTGGGTAACAAGTGCGAGTGTTCCGGTGTTTACCGGGTTCGCCACAATCAGTTCTTATGAGCTTACGAAACTCGGGATTGACCTGGCCGAAGTGGAGGTTGCCTTAGAGAAACTGGATCTCGCGTTACGTGTAAAAGAGGCCTATTTCAATATTCTCATAGCGGATAGGGCCGTGGAGGTAGCGGAAAAAGATGTGGCATCCAGAAAATCCAATGCGGATGTGGCGCGTAACTTCTACGAGGTGGGCATGATTCCGGTGAATGATCTTTTGCAGGCCGAAGTGGAATGGGCCGATGCCCAGCAGTATCTGGTGAAAGTCCAGAACGGCGCGCGGGTGGCTCGGTCGGCCTTTAATGTGATTTTGGCGAGGGAGGTCAATGCCCCGGTGGATGTGGAAGATATTTTGGATTATAAACCGGAAATCGGGAAATTTGAAGACTATTTGAAGCAGGCCCTGAAAGAACGACCGGAGATAAAGTCCCTTGAAATTGCCATTCTCCAGGCTGATCAACAGATCCGATTGGCCAAGAGTGGATATTTCCCGACGGTTTCTCTCTCAGCCCAATACACCAAGATGGGAGATGATTACGATGTCGGAGGGAGCGTTCTTAGATTTCCTTACGAATATGAAGGGAACGTTTCCACTCAAGAATCGGAATATCACAAGTCCCATGATTTCAGGGCCGGGATCGACCTTTCTTGGAACTTGTCGGAGTTGGGGTGGAGCAGGACCCGTTCCTCTGTCAGAGAGAAGGAAAGCCTCAAGAGAGAGCTATTGGAGAACAAGCGCGCCTTAGAGGATTCCATAAACCTCGAGCTGAAGACGGCTTTGATGGATCTGGAAACCGCGGAAAAAAACATTCCCACCACACAAAAGGCGGTTGAGCAAGGTGAGGAGAATCTGCGGGTCAGTGAGGAGAGGTATAAGGCCCAGGTGACGACCATTACGGAAGTGTTAGATGCTCAGACCCGCTTGAGCCGGGCAAGGCTCAATTATTTCCAGGCCTTTTATGAGCACAACTTGTCCAAAGCACGCCTATTACGGGCCATGGGAGAATATTAAATAAAGGGTAAAAAAAAGATTATGGCGTTAAGTTTGACACAAGGCTCTGGATCGGGTAAATTGTATTAATGTTTTCAATGAATATGAACCCGTAATCACGAGGGCGACATGAACTGAATTCCAAGAACCCCATTTCTTGAAAGAAGAACTGGGGTTTTTCTATTCCTCCTCGCATGCGGACTGTGGACGACTTGACCCAGGGTTGAGGTTGATCTCTCATATCTTTTTCATGGCTTCACCATTCCCAAGGCTTTTTTGAGTTTTGTCGTTTTTTTCCTTTACTGTGTATTCTATGATGGAATAGGAGGTAAGACATGGCGATTATAACCATATCAAGACAGTTCGGGGCCGGAGGTTGGTTACTGGGCGAAAGACTGGCTAAAAGGCTCGGGTATCGTTATGTCAATGAAGGAATGATCCAGGAAGTGGCGAAAAAGGGAAAGATCTCATCAGGACGCGTGCGTGTATTTGAAAAATCCGGGACCAATAAATTGATAAAGTTCCTTGACAGACTGGTCTCTACAGAGTCCGTGGATCGTTTTGTCTCTGAAAGGCACGGGCATTTGGATGAAAAGGGTTATGTGGAGATAGTCCGTGGCATTTTCGAGGAGCTTCATGAAAAGGGAAATGTCATCATCATAGGCAGGGGCGGTCAATATATTCTTAAGGGTTATTCCAACACCCATCATGTTCTCCTCGTAGCAGACATGAAGAGTAGAATTCGTTTAATCATGGACACCCACAAACTGACGGAAGATAAGGCCAAGGCTATGATTAAACGGATGGAAGATCAGCGTGCCCGGGTCTTACGCCTATTTTCGGGGCATGAATTCCATGATAATCCTATATATTATGACCTGGTCATCAATACGACCCAAGTTGGTTTGCAGAAAGCTGAAGAGCTGGTAATCAACCTTGTTTCGTGAAAAAAATACCAGATGCATGGCTATGGATGGAAAGTTGAGAATATAAAGTGGATGAAGCCCATAAGAAGAGAATAAGAGAGGAGAGTGTCAGGCATGGTTGGATATCCATCGGAGGGCTTGTTTTTTGGTATTCCTTCTATAGGGTTTTGGGGGTTGAAATCAATTATGTCATGTTGATTGCGGGAGTATTGGTGACCATACTCTTTGTGGATGTTGTTCGAGTAGTCCTATGGGTTTTTAAGCAAAATATGTGAGGATTCCGATCAACCCCGAAGATTGATCTCTATCCTTTTAGCCTTAGGACGGTGCGAACAGTGTTAGGAATGCATGGGTATGTTAACAACCAAAGAAGCCATAGAAAAAAGGAGGAGCATACGGAAATACAAAACCGATCCAATTCCTGATGAGTTTGTCACGGAACTGCTTCATGCGGCCAGGCTCGCTCCCTCGGGTTGTAATGCCCAACCATGGAGGTTCAAAATCGTCAAAGAGCCTGAACTCAAGGCACAATTGGCTCAGGCAGCCTACAAACAGCTATTTATCACGGAGGCCCCTGTTGTTATGGTCTGCTGTGCCGATATTCAAGGTTATATTGATGGAAGCTCCTCCGGTGCGCAGGATCTGGGAGAGATCGGAGCTGTTGAGGAGAAGGTTGTCAGAACCATAAGGGACAAGACCGAGATCCTAAGGACCCTTGGGACGAATAACCTGGGTTCTCGTATCGCGGCAAACGTGGCAATCGCTATTGAGCATATGGTCCTACGGGCTCTCGATTTCGGGCTCGGGACCTGTTGGGTTCGCTTGATCGATGAGTCAAAAATCAGGGATATATTCGGATGGGATGATAATATCTATGTGGTGGCGCTGCTTCCCATTGGCTTTCCGGCAGAATCCCCTCAAGCAAGAAAAAGGCGCGAGCTTGAAGATATTATGATATATTGACATTCTCCTATCGCTGGAAAAAGGCCTTGACAAGCAGACGTTCAACTTTTTCGTTGGTCGATGCCAAGAGCCGGTACGAGCACTGTGGGAGCGATTCCTGCGAAACAGCCCCGAGGATGGCCTGCAGAGCTTCACGCAGGAGAACGGCTGCGAAAAAATCGTTGAGGAAGAGAGAAAAAGGCGTTACTAATACAAGAACAGCCGAGGATGATTTACCTCGGCTGCTTTTTCACAAAGGGCCGAGCCTTTATCAGGGCATATGGATCCAAGGCCTATATACTAGATTATCAGGAGCAAGACACCATGATGAAGAAGACGAAAAACGCGATTACACCAACTCGTGAAGAAGACTATCCCGAATGGTATCAACAGATCATAAAGGCGGCAGATCTGGCCCAGAGCTCTCCTGTGAGGGGCTGTATGGTCATCAAACCATGGGGATACAGTCTTTGGGAGAACATTCAAAAGATATTGGATGGCATGATCAAGGAGACCGGCCACAAAAATGCCTATTTCCCCCTATTCATCCCCCTCAGCTATCTACAGAAAGAGGCGGAACATGTTGAGGGCTTTGCCAAGGAATGTGCCGTAGTTACCCATCACAGGCTTGAAACTGGGCCGGATGGGAAGTTGAGGCCTGCCCCGGCTGCGCGTCTCGAAGAGCCGCTAGTGGTCCGTCCCACCTCTGAGACCATCATCGGTGAGATGTACGCGAATTGGGTTCACTCATACCGTGATTTGCCCATTCTCATTAACCAGTGGGCCAATGTGGTCCGGTGGGAGATGCGCCCCCGTATCTTCCTTCGAACAACAGAGTTTCTATGGCAGGAAGGGCATACGGCCCATGCGTCGGAGGATGAAGCACGTGAAGAGACCATGAGGATGCTCGACGTCTACGCCGATTTTGCGGAAAACTACCTGGCCATGCCAGTGATAAAAGGAGAAAAAAGTGAATCAGAGCGGTTTCCCGGTGCAGAGGCCACCTATTGTATCGAGGCTATGATGCAGGACCGAAAGGCATTACAGGCAGGTACGTCCCATTTCTTGGGTCAGAACTTTTCAAAGGCGGCACAAATTAAGTATCTCTCAGACCAGGGAAGAGAAGAGTACGCATGGACCACATCGTGGGGCGTCACCACCCGTTTGATCGGTGGCGTAATCATGATCCATAGTGATGATGACGGAATGGTCATGCCTCCGAGGGTTGCACCCTCCCATATGGCCATACTACCAATTATTCATAAAGCGGAAACCCGGGCGCAGGTCTTGGAGTATTGTGAAAAACTCAGTAAACGCCTTTCAGAAATGTCCTATGGAGATAACAAGCTCCGAGTTGAATTCGACACACGGGACATTCACGGGGGAGAAAAGGCATGGGAATGGACTAAAAAGGGGATTCCCATGGTCTTGGAAGTCGGCCCTCGCGATGTGGCATCCAATAGTGTGTTTGTGGGTCGGCGGGACCTTGGTCGCCAAAATCGAAAGAGTATGTCTTTGGACGAACTTATTTCCACGGCAGTAGATCAGCTCGAAGAGATACAGAAAAACCTGTTTGATCGAGCTCTGGTGTTTCAACAAGTGAATACCTTCCGAATTGATTCGAAAGAGGATTTTGAGGCCTTTTTTACCCCCCGGAATCAGGACAAACCGGAGATTCACGGGGGCTTTGCCATGTCGCACTGGTGCGGGAGTGCTGATGTGGAGGAGGAGATCAGCAACAAGTATGGGGTGAGTATCCGGTGCATTCCGTTTGACACCGGAGATGGAGAAGGGACTTGCATCTTCACTGGTAAACCCAGCAAGCAACGCGTCGTTTTTGCTAAGGCTTACTAATTTGGCAATTTAAGATCCCCGTGACTTCCCACGGGGAATCTTCCAAATTTAAGGAGCAATCTTTTTATTGTAATTCGCTCGCTGTGCATTTTCACCGTCTTGCGGGCCATGATTGAAGGCCAAGAATAACAGAAAAGTGTTTTGAAAGTGTGAAAGAGACTTCTACCTTTTAAGTCTTTGGTCTGCTTTTTGTTCGTAGATGGGCCTATCGAGGTGTGTTAGCTTCCCCTTTGGGGTGGCATTCTCCTACGTCTTTCATCCGCTCTTTGTTTTTTTTCGTGGATGGGCATGTAGTAGTATGTGATCTTTCCTTTCTGAGTCACATCATCATATTCAAGGGTTATGGTGACATCCGTGCCGGACCATCTATATCTGTCCTCATTTATCTTTGATTGTTCGCATTCTCCATACCAATCAAACAATGTCGTCTTAACGATCTGGAAGTTCGGGGAGGATTCGAAATTCAGCACCGCCCCACAGAACCTTTTATGATAAAAGACGTAAACCACCTTTTCAAGAGGGGCATCACCGATGGTCATTTCCTCATCTTCTTTCGTGTAATAGTCGAGACGACTCTCAGTAGTGACTTTAGTAAGGCCTTCGAGCTTGTCATACTCTGCCCCCCACTCTATGCCCCTGCAATCATTGGGTTCATTCTGAAGGGTCTTTGCCGGTTGAGCCCATACAAGCACAAGGATCAAAACCAAGCTTCCCAAACATGTTGTGGCACGTATCATTTGATCAATCCCTCCTGAATATGGATTAGGTCAAAAAAACCGATCTCTCATATGAGAAAAAGGTTCCTCTGATTCGTCCGTACACTTCTCTTGGGTTATAGGCTCATGCCCATTTACGAGCATTATCTATAGGTTATCAAAAACAGGAATTCTTGTCAAGATTTCAGTGTAATAAGAGTGGTCAGTGTGGATTTGCTGAATGAAAAGGTCACTCTTCAACGCATATGATGGTGACATGATGGCGTGTTGGATTGAAAGTGCACAGCGAGCGCATTCCCCGTGGCTTGCCGCGGGGAGCTTCAATATATGGGAAATGGATAAGAAGAGCGGGCTGAAGAAGGCCTTTGAGTATGGTGTCCAGACCAATAAATTCATAACGAGTTGACAGGAGTAGAACGAGTAGTCTATATATCAATCGGCTTTGCAGTTCGGATTGTTGAGATACATTCATAGAATGTGGAAATCTGTGGGATCGGTCTCCGTGACTCTTTTTCCTTTGCATTGAAGAATGACCATTTTGAAGAGCAAATGAGGAGGACGACATGAAGAGGGTTTTAGTGCTTTTTACATCCATACTGCTCTTTTGCCCTCTTGCAGGTCTAGCGGCGGAGACCGGCTACGTGGTCGGACACGTGAGTTATAAGATGACAATGCCGGAAGGAGGCCCAGAAGAAAAGGGAGGAATGCCTGGAATGGCTGGGCATCAGAGTAACGGGTTTGAAATCGAGATTGCCTGCGTGAAAGACGACTACTCACAAAGAATGATTAAGGCTGGGACTGACAAAGACGGGTACTTCTATCTGGCTGATCAGCCTCTAGATGGTCTATATCGGGTGACATCCATCCAGGACCCCGATTTTCCACCGATCCCTATCATTGTTCCTCCACCCGATCTGGAAACCGATGCAACAGGAAACATGTTTATTCACTTCAGCTCGCGGCACGAGGCGAATGCTCCCATCATTGATATCGGTGAAACGATCGTTGAAATTTTCATGCCAGACTCAGGAGAGGAAGCCTCGACTCGAATCATTGTTGAAAGAGAGTACGGAAACGAGAAAGCGGTTTTGGATTCGAGGAAGGAAAAGCCATTTGATCGGATTGAAGGCCATTACGGATACCCTGGTCTAGAGTATTATGCCAGCTCCGGCCCCGAGGGTCTTCAACGTGTTGCCCAACTGGCGTTGGAAGATCGCCAACAATTCGACAGAGCGGAATACGTGAAAGAGGAGGCAGATCAGCTCCGCGAAAATGATAGAGAGGCCGCCATAATCAAATACCGAGAAGCGGTTCAGAACTACCCGGCCTATCTCGACGCATGGGATGCCCTCGTCGGTTTGTTGACGGATATGGAGCGCAAAGAGGAGGCGGTCTCTGCCCTGGAAGAGGCGATGCAGAATTGCCCATCTCCGGGTGCACTTTATGTGCATTGCCGTCTGGCCGCTGAATACTATATGGCCGCCGGTGATTCCAAGAAGGCCATCCCTCTCTATGAGAAGTATCTAAGCCTTCGCCCGGACAACAGCTGGGCTATTGTGCACTTAGCCAAGGCCTATATAGCGGATTCCCGGTTTGAAGATGCGTATGATACGGTTAACCAGGGGAACAAATCAGTCATTTATTACGCGATTCACTACGACTTTGAGAAGGCGAATCGCATATCTGTAGCCAAAGAGATGCTCCAAAAAGCCATTTCAACCTACAGTGATGGGTCTCTTTCAAAAAATCTGGAAGACATTAAGACGAAGTGGGCAAGTTTGCCTTAGTGGGAAGAGCCGTAAATCTTGCCCGTTCATCATTTGACGGGCTTTTCTGACGGATATCGATTCATCGGCCTGAGGATCACGATTGGGGACCAAGCGTAATAGACAAGTATCTCAGAAACGTAAAAGACGCTTCTACCTATTGCGTCTTTAATTCGCTCTTTGTATTATTTCGTAGATGGGAATAAAGTAGTATACGACCTGTCCCTTTTGGGTGATATCATCATATTCAAGGGTTATGCTGACATTCGTGCCGGACCATCTATATTTATCCTCGTACCTGTTTGCCTGATAGCCTTTCCCATACCAATCAGACAAAACCGCTTTAATAGTCTGGAAGTTTGAGGGGGATTTGAAATCCAATACCGCCCCGCAGAGTTTCTTTTTATAGAAAACGTAGACGACCATTGCAAGACGGGCATCCCCCATGGACATGTCCTCATTTTTTTTGGTGTAATACTCGAGAGGATCCTGAGTAGAGACTTTGGTAAAGCCTTTGAGCTCATGATAATTTGTCCCCCACTCTATCCCTCTGAAATCATTGGGCTCGTTTTGAAAGGCCCTCGCAGGTTGAGAAAATACAATCACGAGGATGAAAATCAAACCTCCCCACCTGATTCCGGTATATGTCATATGATAAGCCCCTCCCGAATATGGCGCAGGACAAAAAACCCAATTTCTCAGGTGAGAAATTGGGTCCCTATGATTCTTCCATACGCCCCCTCTCGGATTTAAGGTCTATGGTCACTTATGAATATTATTTAAATTTAGCAAAAATAAGAATTCTTGTCAAGTTTTAAGTGTAAAAAGAGTGGCAAGTCTGGGTTTTCTGAATGAAAAGCCCATCGTCAGCACACGGGAGAGTGAAATAACGGCGGGATGGGCTGAGTAGATGGGAAATGGACAAGAGGAGTGGCCCGAAAAACAAGACTTTTAAGCGTGATAGCGCTCAAAAGCCTTGTTCGGTTCGAATTTAAGACACCGGATGCTCCAAAAATGGTGCCGAAGGCGAGACTCGAACTCGCACACCCCTGCGGGCACTAGACCCTGAACCTAGCGCGTCTACCAGTTCCGCCACTTCGGCGAGGAAACGAGTTGATATTTTTTTCACAAATACTTATATTACAAGTCTCATTTTGTCAAGACAGAACTCAACTTGATTCTATAAGAGTCTTTTCTGTGGGGAAGGTTTTTCAATGCAAATTGTCTATGATCTCAATGAATTGACAGGACCTCTCAGGAACCCCGTCCTGACCATAGGGAATTTTGATGGTGTTCATAGGGGGCATTTAGCCCTTTTTGATAAGGTGATGGAGAGGGCAAAGGCTATCAATGGTCAATCAGTCGTCCTGACCTTTGACCCGCATCCCATAAAGGTCATGAGCCCGGGAAACGGACCTCCTCTCATCACACCTATTGAACAGAAGTTGAAGTTGATTTCGAATACCGGAATAGATGTCATTATCTGCCTCGCTTTTACCCTTGAATTCGCGTCCATGTCAGCAGAGGATTTTGTCCACGATATCCTTATGGATAGACTTGGGGTAAGGGAGATCGTGGTAGGCTACGATTACACGTTTGGGTATAAGCGCCAAGGGGATGTCTCTCTTCTGAGAGAAATGGGGGACAAACTGGGTTTCAGAGTACATGTGACAGATCCCATCCATCTGGATGACGCCGTGGTATCAAGCACCTCCATCAGAAAATTCATTCAGCAAGGGAACCTTGTCGCTGCAAAGAAGTTATTGGGCCGGGACTATCAGATCTACGGGACTGTGGTTAAAGGAAAAGGGAGGGGTGGGAGACTCCTGGGTTTTCCCACTGCCAACCTCAAACCTGTAGACGAATTGATCCCCAAGAAGGGGGTGTATGCAGTCACCGTGAGGGTCGATGATAAGGACTACTGTGGTGTGGCCAATATCGGATACAATCCCACATTCGGCGATGACGCCCTATCCATTGAGGCTCATCTGCTCGACTTTTCTGAGAATATTGTTGGCAAGATGATTGAGATCAAGTTTATTCAGCGGATTAGAGATGAAAAGACTTTTCGTGATGTGAAAGAATTGTCAGACAGGATCACTCAAGACATCGAGCAGGCAAGGACATTGAAGCAAACCCTTTTTAAAGGACTGAAAACTTGATAAAGTCTTTGAACTGGAAACTCTGGGCAGGACTGCTCGTGGGTGTCCTGTTCCTGTATCTGGCCTTTAGAGAGGTCGAGTTTGGTCAGATGTGGGATTCTCTCAAAAGCGCCAATTATTGGTTTTTACTGCCTGCCACTTTCATCATTTTTTTCAGTCACTTTCTGCGTGCCTTTCGATGGCGCTTTCTCCTTGATCCCGTAAAACGCGTGGATATCCCCAGCCTATTCTCCGCACTCATGATCGGCTATGGGGCGAATATGGCCATGCCCGCTCATTTGGGTGAGTTTTTACGTGCCTATGTCTTGAGTCAAAAGCACAAAATCCCTGTGGGATCTGTTTTTGCGACCATCGTGATGGAACGCATCATCGATGTGTTCTCATTGCTTGTGCTCATGTTCCTGGCTGTCTTGCTCCATCCATTTCCGGAGTGGGTCGTCAAAAGCGGATACATCATGTTTGCCGCTGCCCTTGGCCTGTTTGTTTTCTTGGTTCTCTTTAAAAAATTTGACAAAAAAACCGATCATTTTCTTCACATCATCCTGAAAGCGGTCCCCGAGCGGTTTGGAGCCAGAATCATGGGGAGTACAGAGCGGTTCTTTTCAGGTATCCTTCCGTTGAAGCGACGGGGTGATTATGCCGTAGTCGTTCTTGTCTCTGTGTCTATTTGGATCTGCTATGCTTTTGTGTTCTATGTCTGTTTTCAAGCCTTTGATTTCATAAAAATATACCATCTCCCCTGGTATACCGGTCTCATCCTCCTTGTCATTACGACCATTAGCGTGGTGGTGCCTTCCTCTCCCGGGTATGTGGGCCTATACCATTTTTTGTGTCAGATATCACTGGCCATGTTCGCCGTGCCTGAGAGTCCGGCGCTTTCATATGCCGCGGTGGTTCATGCTGTCAACTTCCTTCCGGTGTTGGCCCTAGCCCTATTATTTGCAGGCTATGAAGGATTACGAATCTATTCTCCAGATATCAAAGAAGACGCGGTGAGTATATAATGATCGATCATGGTGGAAACGGCAGCGAACAATGAATCGTAGATCCTTTATCAAACTCTCCGGACTGCTGGTCGCGGGCACGGCATCGATGGGTATCCTTTCTGTCGCCTCCCACGGATGCGGGTTTAGAAAGAACTTGCACCGAGTATCTGAGACGCGGATGGCCATGGGGACATTTGTAACCATGACCCTGATGCACACTTCCCAGGATGAAGCCGAGGAAACAATAGACAGGGTTTTTAAAGAGATTGATAGACTGGCGGACCTGATGGATCGATTTGATGAGAGCACGCCCGTGGCCCGTCTAAACCGTGAAGGGGTTATCGAGGACGCCCCCCCTGAAATGATTGAAGTGATTTCAGGAGGACTATATCATCATCAACTCACCGGGGGGAGTTTTGACATTTCCGTCAAACCGGTCGTGGACCTTTTCGAGAAGAAAATGGACCATGGGAAAGAGGTCCTTCCCATGGAAAGGGAACTCAAGGAGGCCCTGGCGCTTGTAGATTCCCATCAGATTGAGCTTGAAGGACGGAGCGTTCGGTTCAAAAAGCCTGGTATGGGAATCACCCTGGACGGGATCGCCAAAGGCTATGCCGTGGATAGGGCCTCAGAGATGATAGCGAGCCTTGGCATCAAAGACCATTTAATTAATGCCGGTGGTGATATTCGGACCATGGGATCTAAGGGGGGTCAGAGACCGTGGGCTGTAGCGATTCAAGATCCCCAAAAGGGGAAGGACTATCCAGATATCGTCCATATGAACGAAGGGGCCATTGCCACCTCAGGGGATTATGAGAACTTCTATGACTGGGATCGAAGGTTCCACCATATCGTCAATCCCAAAACAGGCCTCTCTCCGGAACAAACCTCAAGTGTTTCGGTGATGGGTCCGAAGACCATGGACGCGGACGCCCTTGCTACAGCCGTCCTTGTGATGGGACCTGATCAGGGGATCCGGTTCAGTGATTCTCTTCCGCAGTATGAAAGTCTGATTATAACAAAGGATGGTTCTCAACTGAAATCAAAGGGGTGGCGAAGTGCGGCCAAATAGTCTGCTCAATTTGATCAAGGAGACCGGAAAAGGTCTTGGGATTAAGGGCAGAGATCGTTGTCCCTTTAGTGTTTCTGGTTAGAGCGGCAGTCTCAGAATGATCGAGGCGGTCGCATTTGTTTAAGACAAGAAGAGACGGGATGCTTCTCAACCCCAGATTAGCCAGGACGGTCTCCACGGCCTTTATCTGCTCTTCCATTCTGGGGCTGCTTGCATCCACAACATGGAGCAAGAGATCGGCATCGTGGAGTTCCTCAAGCGTTGCGGCAAAGGCCTCCATCAGAGCCTCGGGAAGGTCTCTGATAAAACCGACCGTATCCGTAATAATGACTTCCCGTTCACGGGGAAACCGTAGTCGCCGACTGCTTGGGTCCAACGTTTCAAAGAGGCGGTCGCCCACCGCCACTTGGCTATGGGTCAAAGCGTTGAGGAGGGTCGATTTGCCTGCATTGGTATATCCCACGATGGAGAGGACAGGCAGTTTTTTTGCGTTCCTGAGTCTGCGTCGGTCTCCGCGCTGACGTCCGATCTGTTTGAGTTCTCTGTTGAGTCGGGTGATGCGTTCCCTGACTCGCCGTCGGTTAATTTCCAATTTGGTCTCACCGGGACCTCGTCCTCCAATACCGCCTGTCAGCCGTGACATGGCCGTATTTTTTGTGGCAAGTCTGGGCAGCATATACTTCAACTGGGCCAGTTCCACCTGGATCTTCCCCTCTTTTGTAACGGCTCTTCTGGAGAAGATGTCAAGGATGAGCTGGCTTCGGTCGATAATCTTCAACTCGGTGGCGTCCGTCAGGCTTTTGACTTGAGCCGGCGTGAGTTCTTTGTCGAACACCAACAGATTGGAGCCGATCTGAAGGCACCGAAGGACCAGGTCGGTCAGTTTCCCTTTTCCGATCAATAGACGGGGATTGGCCTTTTTAACATGCTGGACAACTGTATCTACCACCTCCAGATCGTTTGACTCGGCAAGGTCCTGAAGCTCATCCAACGATTCCTGTGCCCTCCAAGTCGACCCGGAAGTCACCCCAACCAACACGGCCCTCTCTTTTTCATATGTTTTCTGGCTTCCATCTGTTCTCATCAACTCATCTTCAAGGGATTGGATGAGCGCTAGGAAGTCCGTGTTGAGTTGCCCGATATCAGGAACAGTGGTGGCATGCCATCCCTGGGCACGATGGTTTTTCGGTAAAATATGAGCATAAGAAATGGGGCCGGGAATTCCCTTCTCATCCACCTGGATGGAGACCATCAGGTCGAGAGCCAGAAGAACCAGGTCCGTGATGTCTTCCTTTGAGAGGGGTTCCTTATTCAGGTGAGTATGGATGCACCTCAGTCCCTTGAGTCGGCCGACTCCCAGCCTGACCCTTTGAAGATCAGGAATCTCGATCCGCTTATTATCTCCAACGATAACATAGGCCACCTTTCCCCGTCGGGTCACTAAAAGGGCCACCTGTCGTTTAATCTCAAATGAAAGGGAAGATAACTGGCGGGTCAGGTCATGGGATATGATCTCGTGATTGGATATCTTGCGGCGGTAAAGATTTTGTAGACGTTTTTGTTGGCTGGCCTTAAGCCCGGCCGTTTTTCCATAGACTCGATCTATGACTCAATCCTCAATCCAAAAACATGTGAATCTTTTATATGTGTCAACTAGGAGATCCTTTTTAACACGTGACGGGATTTTTTTCAACCTTTAAATTAGGTGGTATGGTATATCCCCATGGGGAGCCTCATATAATATCAGTTCACGGGTGGTGTTCATTCGGAGATAACGTCTTGATGATGGATCAGGGATGGAATAGGCCATTGACAAGCTTTCATGAGTTCTATATAGAATGGACTGTGCAGAAGTGTCCAATTCCGCGGATTTTTCCGCCTCCGGCGGATTGACGCGGAGACCTCCAATATGAAAAGATAATGAAAGGATGTCTCGCGATTATCTTATCAAGGGGCTTAAACTCATGTTATTCGATATCGCGCTCTATGCGTCACTTATCATTTTTTTTCTTGGCATGATCTACAAAATCTCCAACTGGTTCCGGCACAGTATCGGAGTGAGCGGCGGCGATATCCCGGCCTCCACCAGGCTCGCTGCTGCCATCAAAGGGCTCCTGAGAACGTTGTTCAGTTTGAAGCTTTTCATACTAATCAAGGTTTTTGTTGTCGACGCGGTCTTTCAGATCAGGGTATTGAAAGAGGATTTTCTTCGTTGGATCATGCACATGCTCATCTATGCCGGCTTTATTTTGCTTCTTTTCTTGCACGCTCTGGATGGGATTGTGACCGAGGCCCTTTTTCGGGACTATGAGTCCACCCTTAATCCATTCATGTTCCTGAGGGATTTCTTCGGTTTTCTGGTCATCGTGGGGATCGGGATCGCCATCATTCGGCGAATCGTCATGAAGGTACCGCGTCTTAAGACCGATCCAATGGATCGTTACGCCATTATCATCCTTGCTATGATCATGTTATCGGGTGTTCTTCTCGAGGCCACCAAAATAACCTCCTATCATGCATACACAAGAATGGTTGAAGACTACGCTGATACAGACGATGAATCAGAGCTTAGAGCCCTTGAGTCTTTGTGGGTCAAGGAATTCGCCCTAGTTTCCCCCTCTGTGAGAGCCCCATTTGATAAACAGATATTGGAGCAAGGCAAAGAAGTACATGAGTACAACTGCGAAGCCTGTCATTCTCGACCGCAGTCAGCCTTTACGGGATATGCAGTGGCCAAAATCATCAAGCCGGTGGCTTTGGGGTTGGATCATGCCCATGCCTCCACTATCTTTTGGTATCTTCATGTGTTGGCATGTTTTTTTGGCCTGGCCTACCTTCCCTTCAGCAAGATGTTCCACGTTTTTGCCAGTCCGGTCAGCCTCCTGGCCAACGCCGTTATGGACAAAGAGAAATCCGATCCGGCGAATATCGTCACGCGTCAGGTCATGGAGCTTGACGCCTGTACTCATTGCGGAACTTGCAGCAGACGATGCTCGGTGGCGGTGGCTTTCCGGAAGATCGGCAACATGAATATTCTTCCGTCGGAAAAAATGGTTTCCCTCAAGAAATATGTGGCACGACGAGCTCTGGATGACAGGACGCTCAGAGAGATTCAGGAAGGGGTTTATCTCTGCACCAATTGCGATCGCTGTACGGTGGTTTGTCCAGTGGGTATCAACCTGAGGGATTTGTGGTTCACCGTGAAAGAGGAGATGATTCAAAAAGGGCGGCCAGTGCCCCTTGTGCTCTCTCAGCTCTCTTTCTATCGAGGCGTGGATCGACACGATCTTGATCCCGAATCCTATCCGAACCCGTTGCGTCGATCAAAGGCAGCCATTGCGGATGCATGCGAGTTGGTCAAGAGACCTGAAGAACTGATTCCCCTAACACCAGTGAACCGCGCATTCAAAGACAAGGCAGCGCTTTCCCTACAGGCCAGAACCTTTGTCTATTGTTACTCCTGTGAGAATTGCACTACCGTCTGCCCGGTCGTGGGAAATTATGCAGACCCTGAAGAGACTCTTGGTCTTTTGCCGCATCAAATCATGCGTGCACTTGGATTAGGATTGAGGGATTTGGCGCTTGGGTCCAACATGTTATGGGATTGCGTCACCTGCTATCAGTGTCAGGAACACTGCCCTCAAGGGGTAAAGGTGACCGACATCCTCTACGAACTTAAAAACCTGGCCATGCAAGAGGCAACCGCTCCCTCAGAAGCGGCATCTTCCTCGGATAGAGGCGCTCTGGAGGCAGTCTGACCCGATGGTTCGCCATTGTAATGGATATGAGCGTATTAAGCGGTCACTGTCTCGATGGCGAAACATATATAGGGCGTAGATGATGGGAAAGAGAATATGAAATTCGCATTGTTTATCGGATGTACGATCCCTCGCCGTGTTCAGCATTATGAAGTCTCTGCGAGAGCGGTTCTGGAAACACTCGGCGTCGAGTTGGCGGATATTCACGAATTCAATTGTTGTGGTTATCCCATGAAGAACCTGGACTTCGAAACCTCGGTCCTCTTTTCAGCCCGAAATCTGGCCTTAGCTGAAAGACAGGGGTTAAACGTGATGACGCTCTGTAAGTGCTGCTTTGGCAGCTTGAGAAAAGCGAATCATATTCTAAAGGAGGAAGGAGCCCTTCGTGATGAAATCAATAGATATCTGGCACAAGAGAATCTGGAGTATAAGGGCACCCTTGATGTTACACACCTGCTCTCGGTACTTCATAGGGAAATAGGTCCGGCGGAACTCAAGGAGAAAACAACACGGGCATTTAAAGATCTCAAAATTGCGACCCACTACGGATGCCATGCACTACGACCCAGCGATATTATGGGGTTTGATGATCCTACAGCACCCGTCTTGTTTGATCAACTTGTGGAGGCTACGGGTGCCAAAAGCATCGACTGGTCGCTGAAGCTTGAGTGCTGTGGTGCGCCACTCATGGGGATCAATGATGAGCTTTCCATGGATCTGGCGGAAAAGAAGTTAAGGAATGGAAAGGATTCCGGGGCTGACTTTATCTGTGTTGCGTGCCCCTGGTGCCAGACCCAATTTGATAGTGTTCAGGAAATGATGGCCTCCCAGCGGGCCATGAACCATCATCTTCCCAGCATACTATACCCACAGTTGCTGGGACTCGCTATGGGGATAGATAGGGAGAAACTGGGAATGGATATGAACAGAATAGACGTAACTGGAATAGAAGCATTTTTGTCATAGGAGAAAAAATGTCACAAGAGGGCATCGGTTCAGTGATGGTTGTTGGCGGAGGGATTGCCGGAATGCAAGCGGCGTTGGATCTCGCTGACACCGGATTTTATGTCTATCTCATTGAGAGATCCACATCCATTGGCGGGATCATGTCACAACTGGACAAGACCTTTCCCACCAATGATTGTGCCATGTGAATTATCTCTCCGAAACTGGTCGAGGTCGGCCGGCATATCAATATAGAGCTTCTTACTCTATGTGAAGTGAAAGATATATCCGGGGAGGAGGGGAACTTTGAAGTACGCCTTACCCAGTACCCCCGCTATATAGATATGGATAAGTGTATTGCCTGCGGCATGTGCGCGGAGAAATGTCCGAAAAAGGTGATCAATGAATATGACGAAGGATTGAGCACGCGTAAGGCGGCCTATGTGAAGTATGCTCAAGCCGTTCCACTCAAGTACGCCATCGATCCGGAACAATGCATCTACATCCAAAAGGGGAAATGCAGGGCCTGTGAAAAATACTGTCCTACGGGTGCCATCAATTTTGACGACCAAAAGAAGGATAGGACGATTAGGGTAGGCGCGGCCATCATTACCAGTGGATGTACGACCTATGATCCGGCAACCCATGACGTCTATGGCTACGGAAAAACTCCAGACGTCGTCACGAGTTTGGAATTTGAAAGAATCCTTTCCTCATCCGGTCCTTACGGAGGACATCTTGTAAGACCGTCCGATGAGAAACCGCCTGAAAAAATCGCATGGCTCCAATGTATCGGTTCACGCGATACGCATATTGGGGCCAAGAACTACTGTTCCGCGGTCTGTTGCACCTATGCCATCAAGGAAGCAATGCTGGCAAAAGAACACAGCAAGGGGGCGCTGGACACCGCAATCTTCTATATGGATGTTCGTACCCACGGAAAGGACTTTGAAAGATACTATAACCGAGGTCGAAATGCCGGGATCCGATTTATAAAGTCAAGAATTACCAACATCGTGCCCCTTAGGGATAAAGGTAAACAACTCATTCGGTATGTTGACGAAACGGGTAAGAGAGTTGAAGAGGAATTCGATATAGTGGTTCTATCCGTCGGTCTCGGTGCGAGCAAGGACGCTCTTGATCTTGCCCATCGATTTGGCATTGAGCTTGACGGTTACGGTTTTGTGTCCACTTCATGCTTTGAACCCGTACTGACTTCTCGTCCCGGCGTCTATGTCTGTGGTGCTTTTGAGGGACCAAAGGATATTCCCTCCTCAGTTGTGGAGTCGAGCGCAGCCGCAGGTGTGGCGGGAACTCGTTTGAGCGGATCGCGCTGGAGCCTCACAAAGACAAAGGAGGTCCCGGAAGAGACCGATGTGAGAGGCGAACCGATTCGGATCGGCGTGTTTATTTGTAAGTGTGGGACCAATATTGCCGGTGTCGTGGATGTCCCCTCTGTCGTTGATTCTGCCCGAGACTTGCCCGGGGTCGTCTATGTAGAAGATAATATGTTTAGCTGTTCTCAGGACACCCAGGAAAAGATGGCTCGGGTGATTAAAGAGGAGCGCTTGAATCGACTGGTCGTTGCGGCTTGCACCCCAAAGACCCATGAACCGCTCTTTCAGGAGACAATCACCGATGCTGGGATTAACAAATACCTTTTTGAGATGGCCAATATCCGAAACCAGTGCTCATGGGTCCATGCTGCGGATCCTGAATCAGCAACGGAAAAGGCAAAAGACCTGGTCCGCATGGCCGTCGCTAAAGTGAGTTTGCTGGAGCCCTTAGCCGAACCCACCCTAGAGATCAACCAGTCCGCCCTCGTTATTGGGGGCGGTATCGCCGGTATAACCGCTGCAAGGGCTCTTTCCGGGCAGGGTTACCATACTTATTTGGTTGAAAAGGAGGCAGGTCTTGGAGGGCAGGCCAAATACCTCCATGAAACATGGCGGGGTGAGAGCATTCAGGAAAAGCTGACCAAAATGATCGCCGAAGTCCAGTCCGATGACCGGATTGATGTTTATCTAAATGCGGAAATCAAATCAGTGATTGGCTTTGTCGGTAATTTTGAGACGACGGTTCAAACGGGAACCAAGGAAGAGGTGCTAAAGCATGGTGTGACGATTATTGCAACGGGTGCCTCGGAATTCAAACCTGACGAGTATCTTTACGGAGAAGACCCCCGTGTGGTGACAGGTCTGGAACTGGATGACAGATTCATGAAGAACGATGACTCGATCTCCAAGTTGAGGTCTGCCGTTTTTGTCCAATGTGTCGGCTCACGCATACCGGAACGCCCCTATTGCTCGAAGACCTGCTGCACTCACTCGGTATATAATGCACTGAAACTCAAAGAAATAAACGCGGAAACGGACATCTTTATCCTCCACAGAGACATGCGTACATACGGTCTAAGGGAGGACTTGTACCGCGATGCCAGGGCCAAAGGGATTCAGTTTATCCGATACGATCCCGATAGAGGATTGAACGTCGATCGGGAGCGAGAAGACATTCGGATCCGATTCACGGATACGGCGATCAGGAGAGAGATGGAGATCCGTCCTGACCTTCTGGTTCTCGCTTCGGCTATCGTCCCCCAGAAGGAAAATCCACTGTCACAAATGTATAAGGTTACCCTGGACGATGATGGGTTTTTTGTAGAGGCTCATGTGAAACTGCGGCCTGTTGATTGCGCGACAGACGGCGTTTTTATATGCGGGCTGGCTCATGCCCCCAAGCCTGTCGATGAATCCATATCTCAGGCCCAGGCCGCGGCAACAAGGGCAATAACCCTGTTGTCCAAGGAGAGAATACAGGTCAGCGGGACGGTGGCAAAGGTCAATCCTGCGTTTTGCAGCAGCTGTGGGATCTGTGTAGCGATCTGCCCTTACTCCGCGCCCTCCTTTACAGAGGAAGGACCGTACGCGGGATGCGCAGAGATCAACCCGGGTTTGTGCAAGGGATGCGGGCTTTGCGTTGCCTCTTGCAGGTCCGGGGCGATCAACCTCAAGGGGTTCGGCACAGACCAGATTATGGCCATGATTAATGAAGTCTGAGGGATTCGATGGAAGATCAAATGCATACCATCGGATTTACGAAGAGCACTGAGGAGTATATGAATGAATGAATGGGAACCCAAAATTACGGCTTTCCTCTGTAACTGGTGCAGCTACGGTGCGGCCGATCTCGCGGGTGTGAGTCGAATCCAATACCCGTCCAATATCAGGGTTGTTCGCCTGCCCTGTTCTGCCAGAGTGAGTCCCAAGTTCATCTTGGCCGCCTTAAGACACGGTGCTGACGGGGTGTGGGTTTCCGGGTGACACCCCGGGGACTGCCATTACCTGGAAGGTAATTACTATGCACGGCGGAAATTCATCCTGTTAAAGAACCTCCTGGAACACATCGGCATCAAACCGGGTAGATTGCACTTCTCCTGGATCTCTTCAGCCGAAGGCTCAAAGTTCGCCGAGGTAGCCAAAGAGGTCATTCGGGCAGTCAAGGAGGCAGGGCCTTCCGAGCATCTCATCAAAAGAAAGGCTAAGGTAGCGTAATGCCCGAGTATGAAACGAAAATAAGAGAAATCGCCAAGGGACTACTGGAAGACGGGAAGGCGGACGTGATTATCGGCTACAAAAAGGGGTCGATCCCCATGGTGAATGAGCCGGTGCTTATTAGAGATCCTAATAATGTGGAAAACCTCATCTGGGATAGCCATTGCGCCCTTAATCTCTGCAACTATCTTACAGGGCGGAAAGAAAGAATCGGCATTATTGCCAATGGCTGTAACTCCCGTAATATCGTCACACACATCGTGGAGAATCAGATCAAGCGGGAACAGCTTTATATTATAGGGATTCCCTGTACCGGCATGATCGACCACAGGGCTGTCAAGCGGGCCGTGAATGATCGGGAGATTCTCGCGGTCGAGGAGAGCGAAGGTCGATTTACCGTCAGAGGTAAAGACTTCGAAAAAACCTTCGAGAAAAAGGATTTTCTGCAAACAAACTGTGCGGTGTGCCTTCACCCCAACCCCGTGGTATATGATGAAATGGTCGGCGAGAATGTGAAGATACCGGAGGGAATCAATCCCTTCAAGGATGTGGAAGAGATTGAGAGGATGAGCGCCCGGGAGAAATGGTCCTTCTTCGCAGATTTGGTATCCCCTTGTATTCGTTGCTATGCCTGCCGCAACGCCTGCCCGTTGTGTTACTGCCCTACTTGTTTCGTGGACGAATCCGATCCCCAATGGGTGGGGAAAAGCATCGACCCTACAGACACGATGACCTTTCATTTCCTGAGGGCATATCACTGCGCCGGTCGCTGCACTGATTGCGGTGCCTGCGAGAGGGCATGCCCTGTGGGAATCCCCGTCAGGCATTTCACCAAGAAACTCAACAAGGATGCCTTGGATCTCTTCTCCTGGGAGGCGGGTCTGAGTTTGGATCAAAGGCCTCCCCTGGACGTCTATCGCGTGGACGACTACAATGACTTTGTTGAGTAGCAGGGCGCTGTTCTCGAAAAAGGATTGAATCAATGGTAACCAAGATTTTCACTAAAGAGGAATGGGTGCGTGCTTTAAAGGGGGCGAAGGATGATTATCGGATCTACCTGCCAGTCAAGCATAAGGATTTTCACGCCTTCGAGCTTCTATCCGATGAGACGGCCCCGGATTTTGAGTTCCAGAACACGAGGCTTTCTCCGAAATCGCTGATCTTCCCCCAGTCCGAGCGCATGTTTGAGTACAGCCTAGACGAAAAGGACGGGGAGGCCCATATTGTCAAGGAGACACCCAAGGATTTTTATCCACAGGCCGTGGTCGGCATTCGGCCATGTGATGCCCATGCCCTCCAACTGGTCAATGTCAATTTTGACAATCCACAATACAAAGACCCTTGGTGGGTCAAGCGTCTTGAATCCACGATCCTTGTTGGCCTCGGCTGTAATGAGCCTTGCTCGACCTGTTTTTGCACTTCGGTCGGCGGCGGGCCTTTCAGCGAAAGGGGGCTGGACGTCATTCTTCACGATCTTGAGGATGTTTTTCTTGTAAAACCGATTACCCAGAAAGGGGAGACCTTTATAAATAAACTCGGTCAAGGGAGAATGGCTGATGACACGCTTTCCGACAAGGCTGAGGCCAAGGCAAGATCCTCCCTGGAGAAGGTCACTTCCAGCATCCCTACCGGGAAATTAAGGGACAAAGTGGTCACTGAACTCTTTGAAGCGCCCTTCTGGGAGGAAGTGGCCTTTGCCTGTATCAACTGTGGAACCTGTACGTACCTCTGCCCAACGTGCTGGTGCTTTGACATCCAGGACGAGGTCCTTGGAAAAGAAGGGGACCGCATTCGGAACTGGGATAGCTGCATGAGTCCCCTGTTTACACTGGAAGGATCAGGCCATAATCCCAGAAGTGAAAAGTGTCAGCGCGTGCGTCAGCGCTTTATGCACAAATTGAAGTATTACGTGGACAAATATGAAGATGGTGTACAGTGCTCGGGTTGTGGACGATGTGTGCGCTATTGCCCGGTCAATATAGACATAAGACATGTCGCTAAGTTGATGAACGACTTTGCTCAATAAACGGAGTATTCAATTGGAAAATCCCTATCTTCCATATCCGGTCAGGATAGATGAGATTACAACTGAAACGGAGGATAAAAACCTCAAAACCTTCAAGCTTGTCTTCATTAACCCTGAAGATGAAGAGAAATTTTCATATATCCCGGGACAGTTCGCCGAGTTGTCCGTGGCAGGAAAAGGGGAGGTCCCAATCGGCATCGCGTCTTCTCCAACGGAAAAGGGGTATCTGAAGTTCACCATCAACAGGGTGGGGCTTGTCACAAAGCATCTTCACAACATGAAAGAAGGAGATGTGATGGGCATTAGGGGGCCCCTGGGAAACTCGTACCCCTGGGACGAGATGGAAGGCAAGAATGTGGTTATTATCGGCGGTGGGTTCGCCTTCACTACTTTACGGTCTAGCATCGTCTATATGATACAGCCGGAAAACCGGAAAAAGTTCAAAGACATCTCCGTGGTATACGGCGCTAGGACGCCGGGCTTGCTGCTCTACCGATATGAACTGGACCAATGGGAACAACGGGATGATATCAAGATGCACATCACAGTAGACGGCACCGATGATCCAGACTGGAAGTACAATGTGGGTTTTGTTCCCACCGTTACGGAGCAGAAGATTACCAGCGCGGAAAATGCCATTGCCCTGGTATGCGGTCCTCCCATTATGATTAAGTTCACCCAGCCTGTTCTTGAAAAACTGGGGTTTCCCAGCGAGCGGATCATTCTTTCGCTAGAGATGCGGATGAAATGTGGAATCGGCATCTGTGGCCGGTGCAATATTGGGGATCAATATGTGTGTAAAGATGGACCGGTCTTTTCCCTGGCACAATTGAAGGAACTACCAAACGAATACTAGCTATTCGTAGCCCTCCCGATATCGGTCCTCATCCACATAGTCTCTAAAGCGGGTACGTTCCTTTTGGAAATGAAGTTTGAAGTAGCCGGTAGGCCCGTTTCGCTGTTTGGCTACGATGATCTCAGCCACATTCTGGTTTTCTTCAGTGGTAGGGTGATACAATTCATCCCTGTAGATGAACGCAATGACATCGGCATCCTGCTCGATAGCCCCACTTTCCCTCAAATCCGCGAGTTGGGGCTTTTTGTTGGGGCGATCTTCCACTTTCCTGTTAAGCTGCGACAAGGCTAAGACCGGGACATTCAAGTCCTTGGCCAAAGCCTTTAAAGATCTAGATATTTCAGAGATTTCCAGCTGTCTTGACTCTGCCGTTCTTCTGCCCTGAAGCAACTGCAGGTAATCGATGATCACAAGGCAGATATCATGCTTTTTGGCGAGCCTTCTGCATTTGGCCTTCATTTCAAGGACACTAAGCCCTGAAGTATCGTCGATAAAGATGGGAAGCTCAGATAGAGTATTGGCCGATTCCGTGAGTTTCATCCAGTCCGTGTCTTTCAAGGAACCGGTCCTTAATTTAGTGGCGTCTATGCCCGAATGAAAGCCAAGCAACCGCAGTCCCAGTTGAAGGTCGGCCATCTCCAGAGAAAATACAGCCACCGCCTTCTTTGTCTTTGCCGCGGCATTGTAGCCGATGTTGAGGGCCAACGCGGTTTTTCCCATACTGGGTCTTCCCGCGATGATAATCAGATCGGAAGGCTGCAAGCCCGCGGTCAACCGGTCAAAGTCGGCAAAATCCGTGGGCACTCCCGTAACAAAGCCCTCATGTTCTGATACGCTTTCGAGTTTCTTGAAGCTGCTCTTGATGACCTGTTTCATGGAGGAAAAGCCTTCCCCCACCTTTTGCTCCGCAATATCAAAGATGGACTGCTCTGCCTGATCAAGGAGGTCATCCGTTTCCTGCCAACCCTGAAAACAGGACTCGGAGATGATGGAACACTGACTGATCAGCTTTCTTCGCACGGAGAGGTCTCTCACGATTTCGGCATGGTACCGGATGCCGGCGGAAGTAGAAACCGCATCAACCAGAGATGCCAAATAGTCCGTACCCCCGGTTTTTTCAAGAAGATTCTTTGCCGAAAGATATTGGGAGAGAGTAATGAGATCGACGGGCTCATTGTTGTTATAGAGACTGACCATCCCTTCAAACAGATGCATGTGGGCTTCACGATAGAAATCATCAGAAAATAGGATGTCCACGATCTGATTCAAAGAATCGTTATTGATCAGAATACCGGCCAAGATGGCCTGCTCAGCCTCTATATTGTGAGGGGGGACCTTGACCCGTGAGGGAGTTGTCTTTTCTATTGCCTGAGGCATTCGAGATTCAGAAACCTTTCGTTAAAGCGTTTGCCTTGGCCACATAAGCCTTCCTGAAGAATGAACTCAGCCAAGGTTACCGTTTGGAATGAACGTCTCAAAAATTCTGTAAATGGTTGAAGTCGACTGTTCTCGGGCTAAGTTTGGTCTTGTTCTTCCGGGACCACAATAACTTTTATGGAGCCTAGGATCTTGGGGTAGAGTTTGACTGGAACCTCATGTTCTCCCGCGGTCTTGATAGGTTTATCCAAGACGATCTTCCGGCGATCAATACTCACACCCTGTTTCTCCAAATGAGCTGATATATCCATGCTGGTAACGGAACCGAACAATTTGTCCCCTTCCCCGACCTTCTGAGAGATAGTGATCACAATATCCGCCATCTTCTCCTTCATTTTCTCCGCTTCTTCTTTGGCGAGGGCTCTTTTAAGTTCAATCTTCTTCCGCTGAGTTTCCATCAATTTGATATTTTGTTCGTTGGCCTCCAAGGCGAGACCTTTCGGGATGAGGTAGTTGCGGGCGTGACCTTTGGCTACATTCACTGTATCCCCTTCAAAACCTAAATCATGAATATCTTGTGTTAAAATGACTTTCACTAATCTTTCCTCCCTTTCTATGTCCCAGGCCGGAAATTTCTCGCTCTTGGCCCTTTGGTGGAGTCACTACATGTTCATTCAATTGATCATTCCATATAAAGCTTATTCCTGGATGTTCACTTAACGTCAAGTCACGGCCTTCTGATTCAATTTCCGAAAGTCCGCCCATTGATCAAATAGTCCTGCAACAGCTAGGGTGACCAAAAAATAAGGCAGGATGAAGATCAAAAGGTATACCCCGAGTCTTCCCAAAAGAGGCGCATGGTATTTATTAAGAAAAAACTGGGTTATGGACAGACCGTGAAACACGTATATGGCCAACATGACGATCAACGCATTGACGGCAAACAACTTTATACTACCTGTGGTCAGAAATAAAGCAAAACCTGTAACGATTACACCCCAAACCATGAGTTCAGGAGCCTGCCATTGATCCATAGGCCCGAAGTTGGGGTATGGGAGGTCCTTGAACCGGAATAACGGTCTGCTTAGAACCACAATAAAACAGACGCTAAGGGTCGTCCCCAGGATGAACATGGCCGGGTAGATTTTTGGGATAATATCCTCTATAACCTTTTGGAATTGAACGGCTTCATCTTCATCAAACCCCCAGTCTTTATAAGCCTCAATGATCTCTTCATTATGACTCTTATGAGATTCCGGATTCACCCCCGTGGACCCCATTTTTTCTAATGATGTGACCAAGGACAAGAGGAGGATAGAAACAATAAGGACTGAGCAGGTTCCCAAGACTATAGTGAAACCCAGAGTGAATCTTCTTCTGTAGAGCTCTGAAAGAATGAGGCCAAGTATGCCGGATTCAAAGCAAGAAACCATCATCTGCGGATGTCCAGCTAATTTGCTGAGTAGCCCCACAAAAATGAGGGTGACAACGGTGATCTTCACGCCATCACGAGGCCCAAGTCGTGTTGCGTAGTAAAGAAAGGGTAAGGGCGTAACAAGGGCGAAAAACAACCCCAGCACGGGAATCCAGGTGGCGGCAGAGAGAAGCAGGACCACCGAACCCGCGCACCCTATGATATCTGTCGGTTTCATAACTTCAGCTGTGAAGACACTTCCCAAAACCATGAGCCTTTCAGCAATGAGCGGCTCAATTTGACCTCATCAACAAATCTCGGTGTCTAACGGCTCGGGCCATGGCGAAAGCCAACCCTGCAGTTTTTGGCATGGGATTGGCGCTCGAATGGTCATCTTCTATGGAGAGCGTTAGGACTGAACAGCCATGTCGCAAGAGTCAACAGGAACATGTTTTGAGGGCTACTTGTCGGGTTCCTAAGCTATTTCAGAATTGACGTTGTGAAGGGTAACAGCGCAATATTTCTGGCCCTTTTTATGGCGACAGTCAGGACCCTTTGATGTTTAGCGCAGGTGCCTGAGATGCGTCGCGGCGTGATTTTGCCACGTTCAGTGGTGTAATACCTCAGCATTCTGGGGTCCTTGTAATCAATCACGATACTGCTGTCAGCACAAAATCTGCAGACCTTTCTTCTGTGATAAGTCGTTTTCCGTCTATTGAATGCCATGGTCCACCTCTTGATCCGGCTCTAAGGCCTCTTCCTCGAAAGTCTCTTCTTTCTCAGGTATCTGATCTTCTATTGCGACAGCCTCCTCCACAGCCTCCTTTGCAGCCTCTTCTTCGACTTTTTTCGCCTCCTTTATCAAGTCCTCGGGATTCACATTGTCATCGAGCTTAATGGTCTGATATTTGAGAACTTTGTCATCGAGTTTAAGAGCTCTGGAGATTTCAGCCGTGATTTCGGCCCCACCGCAATAGTCCATAAGTACATAAAAACCTTGATCAAATTTCTTCAGCTCATAAGCGAACCTTCGCTTACCCCACTCTTCCAGCTTGATTATGACACCTTTTTCCTTCTCGATGAGGTCGGTATGTTTGGTTACAACAGCCTTGTAGTCCTCATCGCCCAATTCCGGGCTGATGATATAGAGGGTTTCATAGTGCCGCATGGTCTGTTCTCCTTTCGGTCTCTTTATTGGATTATTATATCGACTCCGCCTTCTATCGGCATCCTTTGGGGGTGAGACGGAGCAAGGAGACGGTCAAATCAAAACCCATTTTTCTATCACCCTAATATGCTATTGTCAAGCGGTTTCTAGGCATTGGTACTGGTTCAGCATATAATGCTGAGGTTCTACGGCTTTACTTAAGGGATTTGCACAAGCCCTGATGCCGAGATCCAGGGTCGCAGATAGATGATAGGTGTAACGCCGCTTGTTTGGATAACGAGTTGATTTTCTCCAAGATCATCCATAGACTCTTTCTGAAAGCAGTTTGAATTACGACCCTGTCATTGAACTCTACGAATTGACACACAAAGCGAATCGACTTATATTGAACTACCACATTGTGGGCTATGATCAACGACGCGAAATCACAGAAAATATGATTCAAGTGTCCGGGCCATAGGCTCCTTGCATCGCTGAATCGGGGTGGCCCTCAATATACGAAAACGGAAGACAGAAATGGTTGGAAGGGGCGAATAAGCAATGAAGAAATGGTTGAATGAGAATCTTTTGTGCCCGGAATGCATCCCTGAAGAAATGCCCTTAGAGCTTGACATAAGTGAAGAAGAGGATGAGGACGTGATAGAAGGGGGACTCATATGCTCGAATTGTGGACGAAAATACCCGATAAAGAAGGGTATTGCGTTCATTTTACCTGAAAGGTCACAGGCGTTGTTGTCGAACGGTATGGGTTATAATTCAAGAGAGATGCTGTCTTCATATTTGTGGAGTCATTTCTGTGATTTTTTCAATGATCCTGACGCAACCGATGCCTATAGGATATGGTCGGCCAATTTCAAAGGCACAAACGGCTATGCTTTGGATATCGGATGTGCTGTTGGAAGGCTATCCTTTGAAATGAGCAAGACCTATTCTCATGTCATCGGGATTGATACATCCAAGACCTTTATCGAAAAGGCACGGGAACTGTTGATCAAGAGAAGGCTGGATTTTGAACTCATCATTGAAGGATATATTACTGAAAGGCGTTCCTGTGATCTGGATGATCAATGGAATTATGACAATATGGAATTCATTGTCGCGGACGCCTTGGCGCTTCCCTTTCCAAAAAGTCTTTTTTCAGCTGTTTCGTCCGTGAATATATTGGAGAAAGTCCCGGACCCACTGCTGCATTTAGCTGAAGCCGATCGGGTTTTACGCGAAAAAGACTCGATGTTTTTGTTCTCAGATCCTTTCTCTTGGGACGAATCCGTCATGGATTCTGGATTATGGTTAGGTGGAAAATCAGACGGCCAGTATAAAGGCCGTGGTATAGGCAATATCCACCGCATCCTATCAGATGGGGATGGTCTATTCGATCCACCCTTAGAAATCATCGAGAAAAAGGATATCGCCTGGAAGATTCGAAAAACAGCGAATTTATGGGAGCACATCAATTCGCAATCTGTTGTTGCCACTCGATAAAAGTCTTCTTTGTGTGGAGTAAATGTTTTGGAAAAGAAATACGGCATCTGCGGTTTATGTTTTCACAGCCCTGGTTGTGGGGTGATCGTCCATTTTGATGAACAAGGCAGAATAGACCGGTTAGACCCCGATCCTGGCGCACCTCTCGGCAAAATTCTGTGTCCCATCGCGGGCAGTGTAAAGGAAATCGTCTATTCAGAGCAAAGGCTAAAACATCCCATGAAAAGAGTCGGTCCGAAAGGAACTTATGAATTCGAACAGATCTCTTGGGATGAGGCCTTTGAAACCATAGCGCATAAGCTTACTGAGTTAAAGGAATTATATGGCCCGGAAACTGTAGGGATCTATGCCGGTACGGGTTCCTATGAAAGGTCTTTTAAGGATGTATTTCAATTAAAGGGCTCTGAAATATACTTGGCTTCCAGTGTCTTGTTCCCTTTTGGCTCTCCGAATACGTTTGGTGTAGGCGCACCCTGTTATGCCTCATTAGGGGTTTTGGCTCCAAAACTGACTATGGGATGCCGACATATCGATATGTTTTCTGATGTGGATAATGCCGACTTGATCCTGGTTTGGGGAACGGATCCATCCACTTCAACGCCGCCGGAGATGTTTGAGCGTCTGAAAACAGCCTCAGAGGAGGGTGCTGAAATCATTGTCATAGATCCCAGAAAGACAAAAGCGACTGAGTTGGAAGGGAGTGAATGGATTAAGATCAGACCTGGAACTGATGGCGCGCTGGCTTTGGGTTTGGCCCATATCCTGATAAGAGATAACCTTTATGATAAGGAATTCGTGAAAGATTGGACCGTAGGTTTTGAAGATTTCTCAGAGTATGTAAGAGACTTTAAGCCGGAATACGTGTCCAAGACAACGGGGATTGATGAGGACAAGATTGAAGACCTGGCTGAGCGTATTGTCGATGCTGAAGGCGCGACCTATCTCATGTATACGGGGTTGGAGTATACGAAGAGTGGCGTCCAAAACATACGAGCCGTCATGGTCCTGTGGGCCCTTGCCGGACAATTGGATGTGGAGGGAGGGCGTTGTTTTCTGAGAAGAGAGAACTCTTTCCATTTACCCACAAGCAGGCAAATCGAGACGCCTGGTTTGGATCAATCAATTGGAAAGAATCGATTTCCGGTCTATTCCCATTTTTGTGGGGGAGAACCACACGCGAGTCTCCTGCCAAAATCGATTATTGACGGGGATCCCTACAAGATCAGATCACTGATTGTTTTGGGGGCATCACTTCTGACATCTTGGCCCAATCCCCGTATATGGAAAAGGGCATTATGTGAATTGGATTTTATGGTCTGCATCAACCTGCAATTAACCGCGGATATGGCTTATGCAGATATCGTTTTGCCTTCTACGACAGGATTTGAGCAGGAATCATATTGTTTTTATGGAAATGCATTGAGATTTAGAGAAAAAATCATAGATCCGGTTGGCGAGTCTAAGCCGCCCTACGATATCCTTGTAGAATTGGCCAAACGCCTCGGATATGGAGACCTGTATCCGCAGAGTAGAGGGGAGCTTCTTGACTATATCTTGAGCGAGTCGGGTTATACGGTTGAAAATCTGCTGAAAGCGGAGAGACACGTGCTGAGAAGCCCTCGTAGTGAAATGGTGTACCGGAAATGGGAAACAGGATTGTTACGAGCGGACGGACAACCAGGCTTTGAAACGCCGTCAGGCAAGTTTGAGATCAAATCGAGTATCCTGAAAGAGTACGGGTATAGCGGCATCCCCAGATATGAGGAATCTGATGAGACGCCTATGAGTAATCCAGAAATGTTCAAAGAGTACCCGTTGATTTTGGGAACAGGACCTTTCAAACCGGATATGAAATCCTGTTTGCGATCCATCCCCAGTTTCATCGAAAAATATCCTCATCCTGTGGTTGAAATGAATGAATCGGATGCCGAGGATCGGGGCATTAAGACGGGTGACCTGGTGACTATTAAAACAGCCCGGGGATCAATACGAATGAGGGCCTTCGTAACGGAAAAAATCATGCAAGGATTTGTCTATGCTCCGGTCGGCGGGGGTGGACCGTTAGGGCCGGATGAATGGAAAGAAGCCAACGTCAATATGTTAACGGATTCGGAGCAGTTTGACGAAATATCCGGTTTCCCCGTTTTCAAAACCTTGTTGTGTCAGATCACGAAAAAAAAAAGAAAACGCAAAGGAATCGCTGTTCAAGATCCCAGTCTAGGTTGCGTGGGGTAACTCAATTTTACTTCTTCTCTTCATTACCATTCTAAAGGTTTTATTTTTCCTGTCTGTACCCATCTATCCAATTTTGGCTTGAAGACTCCTACTCGCTAGGTTTCCGCACTATCTCCTGATCAAGAAGGTCGGTCTTCCAAGGCCTCATGGCAAAAACAATACCCGCGACAAGAGTAAATAATACCCAGTCTCTTCCAATCAGAATCAGAGAAGTCCAAGAGTAATTCTCATAGGGTTGTTCCAACTCATGATAAAGATCCCATATAATAATAAGGGACAAGATCATGGGAACGATGAATTTGATAAGGACATTCCACCAGACCCCCAGGCTGATGGAAGATACCTTGTTGATATGTCTTCGAATGACTTCCAGTTTGAACATCCAACCCACTAAAATGCATTCACCAACTCCCACAACAACAAGACCATAATGGTTCAGGAAGTGGTCCACAATGTCCAACCAGAACAGACCCCCTTCTGTCGTAAATATAATGGAGCCCAGCAGACCCAGTACGCAAAGGACGGTGACGATTTTTTTCTTTTCTCCCCCGAATTTGTCCATATACGCCGCGCTAAAGGCCTCGACTATGGATACAGAGGAAGAGAGACCTGCAATCACTAGGCTTAAAAAGAAGATGGCGCCGAAGAGTTGGCCGGCGGGCATCATGCTGATAGCCTTGGGGTAGGCTACAAAGGCCAGCCCGATACTCTCTCTGACCACATCGGAAATGGGCAGGTTTTGAGATGTGGCCATGAAGCCAAGGACCGAGAAGACGGCGAAGCCGGCGAAAATGGAAAAACCGCAATTGATAAAGGCCGTCAGTATGGCGTTTTTTGTCAGATCAGACTTGGCCGGCAAGTAACTGGCGTATGTTATCATAATGCCGAACCCGAGACTGAGGGTGAAAAAGATTTGACTATAGGCATCGATCCATACTTCTGGGCTGGAAAGTTTCGAAAAATCAGGGGTCAGATAGGCTTTGATGCCTGAAAGGGCACCCTCAAATGACACGGCCCAGGAGACGAGTACTATCGTTAGGATGAATAGTAGGGGCATAAAAATCTTATTGGCCAGTTCAACACCTTTTTGTATGCCGCGGTAGACGATGGCCCAGTTGAAAAACCAGACGACAATCACGCCAATAAGAATCGGAGTTCTGGTCTGGCCGATTTCGGAAGGACCGCTGCTGATATGGAGGAATTTATTGAAAAAGAAGTCATTGGGGTCGTTCCCCCAGACTAGATCAAAGGAGTAGAAAAAGAAGTTCAAGCACCAGCCAATGATGACGGTGTAGTAGAGGACAATGCCGAACATCACAAAGATGACCGACCACCATCCGAGCCATTCCCATCTCCGGTTGATTCTAGCATAGGCCAGAGGCGCTGATCCGATGCGTTCGTGTCCCACGCCGAATTCAAGAATCAGAAGGGCGATCCCGGCTGTCAGAAGCGCCGTAATATAGGGGATAAGAAAGGCCCCTCCGCCGTTTTTATAGGCCAGATAGCTGAAACGCCAGATATTGCCCAAGCCGATGGCCGATCCCACGGCTGCCATGAGAAAACCGAATTGGCTCTTCCACTGCTCCCTTTTCATTGAGTTCCCCTGTCATTTTGTTTGCGTCATAGTTCAATACGGAGAATGACCATTTTCATTCTTCTTCGTCCACCACATAATCTTTCAGTTTTTCGCGAAGCGATTCGGGCCAAACATCATCATAGAGAAATGCCTTGACTTCTAATTTTGTAAGGGTCTTTAGAATGTCTTTGGGAAGGTTTCTCACGGCCTCCAGTCTTTCAGAGATAGGTTTCTGTCCCTTAGATTCTTCTTGATTCATCGCGTCCTCTCTACCTTATACCTTACACCGTATACCTTTCTTTGTAAGTGAGATGTTTGACTGAAAAATATTCACGAGTCATTTTCTTCAATGCGCCTGATAGGAGAATAACGGAAATCAGGTTTGGGAAGGTCATAAAACCCAGGGCCGCATCACCGAAATCCCATACAGCTTCTAGTTCGGCTATCGAACCGATAAATACAAAAAGGATATATACCCATTTGTAGGGGAGAACAGCATTAGATCCGAACAGGTAATCGGCGGCCCGATCTCCATAGAATGACCAGCTTATGCAGGTGGATACGGCAAACAGCAAGACGCTGAGGGTCACGATCTTGTCGCCGTAGCCGAACAACCAGCTCAATCCCTGTTTAAAGGCAAATGAAGTGAGTAGACTACTGTTAAGCAACTCACCGGCGAATTTGGGGTCGATCCTGTTGACATAAAACTCGGTATGATGCCAGGTGCCGGTTGAAATAATCACCAGTCCTGTGAGGGAGCATATGAGCAAGGTATCAATATAAGGACCGAGTAGGGCCACGGTGCCCTCACGGGCAGGGTATTTTGTCTTGGCCGTGGAGTGGGCGATGGCCGCGCTGCCTTGACCTGCCTCATTGGAATAGAGTCCCCGTTTAATACCCCATAGCATGGTATTGAGCATCACCAGAAAGGCGCCGCCTCCTACACCCGCAATCTCGGCAGGGGGATTGAAGGCCATGCTCAATACTAGTCCGAAGCTTTCCCCCAGGTAAGGAAAGCGAGAAGCCAAGATCAAGAGTGCTGATATCGTATAGATACAGGCCATAATCGGCGCGAGGTAACCGGTCACCCGACCGATTCTCTTAATGCCGCCGATGATGACCAATCCGACAATCGTGGCCAGGCAAAGGCCGTTGACAATCTGTATGACGCTTAGTTCATAGCCGGCCCACAAAGCAAACTTGGCCGTGATAAAATGATCTTCGCTTAGGATCTGGACGAATTCGGAACGAATCTGGTCGGAAGCCGTGAAGGCCTGAATGGCGTTTCCTGTGGCAAATGAGCAGATAACGGCAAAGGCAGCAAAACCCCCAGCGAGCCACATGAAATTTTTACCGAGTCCGTTTTCTATGGTGTACATTGGGCCTCCTGCCGTCACGCCACCCTCATGGATCTCTCGGTATTTTAGGGACAAAGTGCATTCGGCATATTTTAGGGTGGTCCCAAAGATGGCGGTAACCCACATCCAGAAAAGGGCCCCCGGCCCTCCGTAATAAAGGGCGGTGGCGACTCCGGCAATATTCCCGATTCCAACGGTGGCGGATAAGGCGGTTGCCAGGGCTCGGAAGTGGTTCAGATCCCCTTCGTCATTAGGATCATCATAGGCACCCGTGGTGACCCTGATTCCGTGCCAAAAGTATCTGAGCTGAGGAAAAAATAGATAGACTGTCACAGAAACGCCCGTGCCGAGCAACAGGATGACCATCAGAGGAGGAAAACCCTGGAGGATTTCGAAATTGTTTGGGAATGTCCAGACAGCATTAAACAGATCGGGCCCGAATATCAATAATGCTACCCCGATCACAAAGAACGCTATGGAACCCCAATGTTTTCTACTCACAAAGTCCCTCCAGAAAGGACTATTTATTGATTGAATCTACTCGGGATACCACCCAGCAAAGGAACGGGCTGAAGAAATACCAGGAATGTGGAGAAGAATGACCATTCCCCAAGGTGAAGAATTCATATCAAGTCATGATACCCAAGTCAAGATCATGCGGATTGATGCTCTTCTCGGAGTAAATCTAGGACAGTTTTTATCGGATTGAATGTGATTGAAGGGACTTGCACAAAGACTGAATTCCAATGCGCCATAGCTCCGTTCCAGAGACCGGGGAGTTCCAGGGCCTTGAGTTCCCTGCCCTGTTTAGATTTGGTAGATATAAATCCCGTATCAGGGTCCACAAAACGCGTCAAGTCAAAGGGCTTTCCCATGAAATCGCGGACTCCACAGACCAGATCAACGGGACTGAAATGGGTCGACGAGCTCCAAATATCCCTTTGTGTAGCTGATTTTATTTCTACCTGAGAGGTTTCAACGATTTGAAGAGAAATGGAATGATCCTGATGTTCAACCCAGAATGGCCCGCCTCCGGGCTCGCTTACATTTTTCACCATGCCGCATACCCGTAAGGGTCGGTTTAACCTGGAGGTAAGAAAAGCGATTCTCTCCT
>JAFGFY010000266.1 GCA_016930795.1 Deltaproteobacteria bacterium | reverse complement strand
GTCTCCCAGGATCTGAAACTCGATGTGGCGGGGATTGGTCAGGTATTTTTCGATGTAGACATCGCTGAGACCGAAGGTGGTCCCGGCAATGGCCTGGGTGGATTCCAGGGCCTTGGCTAGTTCTCCTTCATCGGCCACGATGGTCATGCCGATGCCCCCCCCGCCTCCGGAGGGCTTGATGATGACGGGATAGCCAATCTCGCCGGCAATGTCTCTTGCCTGGGGAAACTCCGCCACGCATTCATCGGTCCCAGGTACTACGGGGACACCTGCCTTGATCATTTCACGGCGGGCCGTGACCTTATCCCCCATGAGGGTGAGGACCCTGCTGGAAGGGCCGATGAACTTGATTCCTTCCTGTTCACAGGCTGTGGCAAACTTCGGGTTTTCGGCAAGGAAACCATACCCGGGGTGGATCGCATCGGCGCCGCTCTCCTTTGCCAGGCGAATCACTTTTTCAATGTTGAGATAACTCAAGACGGCCGGGGGAGGGCCGATGAGGTGCGCCTCATCGGCATATTTGGCAAAGAGGGCGTCCTTGTCCGCCTCGGAATAGACGGCAACAGAGGTTATGCCCATTTCCCGGCAGGCCCGCATGATGCGGACGGCGATTTCTCCGCGATTGGCGATAAGAATTTTTTTTATCATGTTATTGCACCACCATCAGGATATCCTCGGGCTGCACGATTTCCCCTACCTCTGCAAGGATCTCCTTTATTGTGCCTCCCTGAGACGCATTGACCTGTCGTCGCATCTTCATGGCTTCGATCATGGCCAGAAGATCACCGGCACTGACGGTGTCCCCTTCCTTGACCTCAATGGAGAGAACCAGCCCTGCCATGCCCGCAGTCACTGCGCCTGCAGGTGCTCCATTCCCCTTTTGTGCTTTCCTAGATGCGCCCACTTCCTTCGCCTGACCAATGGTCTCGCAGCCTTCATCCTCATCCCAGACTGGTGAGATCTTCACGTTGAAGGCCTCCCCGTCCACCTCCACATTGAATTCCGTGGGGAAGGCTGTTGGAGCACCTGAAAGGGCGGCAGGTTTGGTAACGGGCGGTTTGGTCGCTTTCTGGGGCTCGCTGCGCTTGTGGGCCAGACCGGGAATCATGACCTTAAGGAGGAGTTCGTCGTCGGAGAGGTCAGACCCCATTTCTTTCCGGATCTCATTCAGTGGTTTAAATCGCTTTTCAGGTTGCCAATTCGCCAATGCCTTTGCCCTCGGCGAGCTCATTATTTTGTCCTTGACGTTCTGATCAAGGGGACCGGCTGGCTCTCCATAGAATCCAAGGACATATTTGATGGCCTCGTCTGTCACATTTTTATACCGCTCTCTGGATATGACATTTTCCACTGACTGTGCTCCAACGAGCTGAGAATATGGAGTAGCCATGACTGGATACCCGAAGTCCTCACGGACTTGGATAATCTCTTCCAATACCGCATCCAGCAGATCTTGTTTCCCCACTTCCTTAAGCTGACGGGCGAGGTTTGTCATCATGCCGCCAGGGACCTGGTGCTCGAAATAATAGAGGTCATACTCCATGGGTATCCCGATGGGCAGACCCTCCTGCTCAGCGATCTTTAGAAAATGGGCCGAGACCTGGGCCAGGGCGTCTTCATCTATGTCCGAGGTATAGCCCAGCCGCTTGGCATTACGCAAAATGCTTTCCGTGGATGGTAATGAGGTGCCGTTGGCGAGTGGTGCTACCGCTGTATGCAGAATAGTCACACCCGCCTTTATGGCTTCCAGATAGCAAAGAGGGGCAAGCCCAACGTTGCAGTGAGAGTGGAATTCAATGGGTATTCCCTCACAATTTTCAAGAACCGCTTTTAACATCTCTCGGGTCCGCTCAGGAGTGAGGATACCTCCAGCATCCTCTATCCTGATTGAATCCACAACGTCCTTCATTTCGGCAATCATCCGGGTCTTGCGCGCCCAGTGCTCACTGTCATGGGCGGGGCTGAAAGTGTACATCAAACCGCCGACGTTTTTAGCACCTTCATTTTTCACGATTTCTGAAAAATAACGGACAGCCTCCATATCGGTCTGGTAATCACAATTCCAGAAACTTCTGATCCCGTTGGCGACACACCGCCTTATCCAGAGGGAGATGACATCACGCGGTGTATCAATGTCGAAGCTTCCAAGAGTCGCAATCATGAATGATGTTTCCAACGGCGTTCTCGGCATCATTTTGCTGAGAAGTTGGATCCTTTCCCAAGGATCCTCGCCGAGGACGCGAGCTTGAACGGTAAAACCATTACCTCCTACCGTGCCTACGGCTTCAAATCCAACCTGGTCCATAACCTCCGCAATGGGTGTGATATGGTTGGTCCTCATAGTGAAACCCCAGAGGCTCTGCTGGGCATCTCGAATCGTCTGATCAACAAAAGTTAGTTTTTTGTTTTCCACGGTTTCCTCCTAAATAGCGTAGCGACATTCTAAATAAATCGTTAAGCTACCCATCGACATATTTGATCTCCACAATGTTCTATTTGCTATTAGGCTAGGATTCTGAAAACTCATTGTAAAGCTAAAAGATTTACAGTAAAACTTTAGCTAAACTAAAGGTTGCAAGAAAATGATTGATTTCCTGAAATGGAATTGCATAAACAGATTAAGGATTGAGACTGGCGCTGTCGCCTACGCAGACAACGGAAAGGCAGAAGCGTCCAATGGGTTATGATGTGGATTATCCGTCAGTTAGAAGACATGTATGATTTTTGTAATAAACTTTAGGGTAACTGTATGGCGTTCATTGTGGACGAGTTACTAACACTCGCGTACAATCGTGTCCTTGCTTTTTTTGACTGTTCGGAGATATAAAATTGTTATTTATTTGCTATACCTATTCGCAATTGTTAATAACAAATACCCGATTCGTGGCCTACAGCTTTTTGGCCGATCCACGTTGTCCAAGTTTTCAAATTATAAAGGAGGGACTGTAAATGCTCCTTGTTGCCAGAAAATCCGCACAAAAACGCAAATGCAAAAGAGTTTTAACGTGGAAAGTCTTATCATTGACTTTGGCCATCAGGGGCAGATAATTTTAGCCATCGTCAGATCTTTGGAAATAAACACTCATGTGCTTGGATTTTAGTTGGTCTATGATGACTCCGGATATTTCATTTACAAAGTTGAGAACATTTTATTATGCCGCCCGATATTGCAGCGCTCGGAAAGCCGCTCAAGCTCTCTACGTCACCGAGGGGGCAGTGAGTCAACAAATAACGGATTTAGAACGCCGTTTATCTAGAAAACTTTTTATGAGATTAGGTCGAAAGACCACTCTTACTTCTGACGGTACAAGTTTATTTAAGCTTGTTGCTCCTCTTGTTGAAAGATGTGAGAATATTATATCGGAATTCGACCTAATATCTGGAACTTTGAAAGGAAAAATCAAGATTGCATCATGGACAGGGATAGTGCTCTCTCTCTTGCCCGAGTATGTTATGCAATTCAAAGCTAACTACCCCGAATGTGACATCCTCCTTTATAACGTTTCTAATAAGGACATAATCTCGATGGTTCTCAGCGGCGACGTAGATATAGGGATCGGCTCAATAAATAAACTTCCCCCTGAAATCGTAGGTTGGGAATTATGGCGCATTAAGAGATGCTGCATCGCCCCTCCAGGTCATTCTATATCGAAAGTCGAACACCTCACCCTGGAAGAATTGGCCAAACATTCATTTATACTGGCTGATAGGGGTGGGTCCGGAGGAATTGCTCAAGAGGCCTTACTGCGATCATTAAATCCTGATCTCAAGGTTGTTATGGAGGCGATCAGCTGGGAAGTAGTAATAAAATATGTTAAAATAGGCCTTGGGATTTCTATAGTCCCTGAAATAGCACTCCATCCAGAAGACAAAAAGTCCTTGTTCTTCAAAAGTATGTCTGAATCAGAAGAAAGACTTGGTTTTTCTCGTTACGGCATTCTACTCAGAAAAAATAGATATCTGGTACCTGGGGCACAGGAATTTATCAAGCTTTTATCGCCTGACCTACTTCATTCACTCGGGGATTTTATTTTTTCACCTATTTAGGCTTAATACTCTTTATCAACTTTATTCTGAGTTCAAAATTGAAGCTTTACATTGATCGTAGGGAGTTCATCTTAGCCGCGCACTCAACCCCTTTGAAATAGCCCATCCATATCTCAAAAATAAAAACTGAGGGTAAGGTATAAATTTGACACCTCTTAATCATAAGTCCAAATCTGGATCATAAGGAATCAGGGACTCCAAATCGACCGATCTGTGTGAGCACTCAAAACTGGGGGATTTCTTCCGAGAATGATTGCCAGATATCGAGAAGCCCATCCTTTAATTGACTTTCTGCAATGATAAATATCTCCTTTATTTCTTTTGAGGGTTTCGCGAAATGGTCTTGAAGTGCGTTTACTATGGGGAGCCAATATTAAATCCGCTAACCACAGCGGATATTGTTTTACGCGAGGCCCTTGGAATGAATTTCCGAGGGCCTCGTTGTTTTTGCCGAAATATCGGCTATCTACGCTTTCTTGAATGCGCCGGGAATTTCTCCTTTCAAAAGTTCTCTCCGGAAGTCCCGGACGGAACCTTCGCCTTTCTTTCCGTTCTACAAACGTTCTCCTCCGAAATTCTCCCTTTCTCCGTTTCTCCGCAGAAGAAATTTAACAGCCCTCTTGCATCTGAACTTCCGACACTTTCGAACCGCTGACGGTATGTAAGCGTCACGATCGAATGGAACGCTCATGCAATCATCGATGGTGATGTTTCTGAGGGGTCTTTCCACCATAATCGCCCACACTGCCAAGTTTTGCATAAGGAGATCGGGATGCGGAAAGAAAAACAGACTGAAATTTCCTGCGATGAATGG
>JAFGFY010000056.1 GCA_016930795.1 Deltaproteobacteria bacterium | reverse complement strand
TTGAGAAGGGAAAGCTTTCTCTGGACCTGAAATACAAGCTGTCAGAGAACGCGATTGTTGGAGAGAATGTTATCCTCCTGGATCAGCTGACCCTTGGAGACCGTGTGGAGAGCCCGGATGCCACAAACCTCCCTGTCAGGCTGGCCATCGCCCTGATGAGGGATACTCAGGGCAAGATCGACATTGATCTGCCCGTGCGAGGCAATCTTGATGATCCGGAATTCAGTTGGGGACACCTGGTCTTTCAGGCCCTGATCAATCTGGTGACCAAGGCGGTGACATCCCCTTTTGCATTGCTCGGTTCTCTTGTCGGTGGCGACGGGGAGGAGTTGAGCTTTGTGGAATTTGAATATGGGAGTGAATCATTCCTGCCACAGCAGGCGCAGAAGCTTGACAAGCTGGCGCAAGCGCTGCAAGAAAGACCAGCCCTGCAGCTTCAGATAGAAGGAGCCGCGGACAGTGAATATGACCGTCTGTCCCTGGCAGAAGAGATGCTGATGGCCGAGTTGAGGTTCAGAAGGTTTGAGGAAATGCAGGTCTCGGGGGAACAAGCGACTGTCAAGCCCGAGGAGATGACCCTTACAGAGGAGGAGTTCACACGTCTCTTAACTGAGAAATACGTGGAGACCTATGGCCATGATCCCTTCACCACGATCGAAGAAAAGGGAACCGAAGAGGGCGCTATATCAACAGAACGATCGGAGGAGGTCCCCGGGCCGCCGGAGGTTGACCCGGCAGTTCGCATGGCCATGGCAAAGCAGCGTCTTATCAAAGAAATGATCATAGATGAGATTGCTCTCCAGCGGCTTGCTCAAGGACGGGCCACCCAAATCAAGGGATATCTGATCGAGCAGGGAGAGATCTCCGCGGATCGGCTATTTGCTTTAGAACCTAAAATAGGCGAACAGGACGTCTCAGATGGAGAGGCCATACGGGTGAACCTGACCCTGTCAGGGACGTGAAACGAGTCAAACACGGAGTGAAAACCTGAACACTGAACCATTGATTGAGTGAGGTCCATACGTGAAAGAGGCCATTGATTACCTGAAGAGAAAGCTGGATGCCTTTCCGAGAGTTCCCATGTCTTTGCTGCCCACGCCATGCCATCGGCTCAACGCGATTTCCGAAATGTATGGTGTGGAGGTTTTCTGCAAAAGAGATGATCTGACGGGCTTTGGTTTTGGGGGGAATAAGACCCGCAAACTGGATCTGCTCTTGGCCGAGGCCCTGGACTATGAATGCGACACGATCGTGACCAGCGGCGGGATCCAATCCAACTTCTGCCGCATCACTGCGGCAGCCGGCATCTACAGGGGACTATCCGTCCATCTTGTTCTGGGAGGTCAGGCCCCGGAAACACTCACGGGAAACCTTGTTCTGGATGAGATCCTTGGGGCGACAACCCATTTTGTTGAGGCCGCCGGATTTAAGGATTTGGAAGAGGAGAGTAAAAGAGTGGCCCGAGAACTGGAATCTCAGGGTAGGAAGGTATTTCGTATCCCTGTCGGCGGTTCCGTACCCATGGGCGCCATGGCCTATACCATGGCCTTCACAGAGATCCTCGACGATCAGGAGAGATTGGGAATCACCTTTGATCACATCATTCACGCCTCGGAATCGGGAGGGACCCAGGCCGGGTTGATCACAGGTAAACTCGCTACGGGTTGGCGAGGAAATATCACCGGCATATCAGCGGGGACGGATCGTGCAACACTAGAAGAAAAAATCGCTGTTCTTGCCAATGAAACCGCCCATCTTCTGGAGGGTCGCGCGGAGCGCGACGCGGTGGTTGTGGATGATGCCTATATCGGGGAAGGGTATGCCATTCCCACGTGTGCAGGGGAGAGGGCCGTCAGGCTCTTTGCCGAAAAGGAAGGCATCTTTCTCGATCACGTCTACACAGGGAAGGCCGCTTCCGGACTCCTTGATTGGCTGGAAAAGGGGAGGCTCAAAGGGCAAAGAGTCCTGTTCCTCCACACCGGGGGCACACCTGAGCTGTTTGCGTAGAAACGGGCTTCGTCCGGTGATGGCGCTCGTGCATTCCTCCTACGCCATGCCCCATGCCTTTTGCTCTCTGCGCTAACAGGCAGGAGTAAGGTAAAACGCCCTAAAAAATCAGGGTTTTCCCGATAGACTCATTCAGACAATCCATAGTATCTTTCCTGTACCGGAGATACTATGGACGACTATAAGGCATATATTCTATCCAGCCGGATCGCCAATGAGAGAAACGCGGATTTCTATGTGCGATGGGTGACGGGATTCTACGGGTATTGCTCAAAAGACCCGAATGATCCTGTGACACAAGAGGAGATCGAAAAGTACCTGGCTTATCTCGCTAAACGAAAGGAGGATTGGCAGGTCAGACAGGCCTCCGATGCCATTCAACTCTTTCTGTTTTTCAAAAAAAGGAACAACAGAGAGTTCTGTCGAGAAAAAGGGGACGGAAAAGCACAGTGGAAGACCGTTGCAGAAGAGATGCGTCAAGCCCTTAGGCTTCGGCATCGCGCGGTCCGAACAGAAGAGGCCTATCTGAGTTGGTTAAGGAAGTATTACCTGTTTTTGAACGGTAAAGCCCCATATTCCATCGACAGCGGTCATGTGAAGGATTTCATGACCTATCTGGCTGTGGAAAAGAACGTCGCGGAATCAACACAAAACCAGGCTTTCAACGCGCTTCTTTTTCTCTATCGATATGTTTTGGACAAGCCTCTTGATGATATAAGCAGTGCTATTCGAGCGGATAGACCGAAGCGTCTGCCGGTTGTACTCACGAAGGAAGAGGTGAAACAATTGTTTGAGTGTATGTCAGGAACAGAACTGCTAATGGCAAAGGTCATGTATGGAACGGGTCTGAGATTGGGTGAATGTCTACAGTTGAGAGTACAGGATCTCGATTTTGGACGCGGTGTCGTCATCGTTCGCATGGGAAAGGGGAAGAAAGATCGTGAGACGGTATTTCCAGAGAGACTGAAACCGGTGCTTCTGGAACATTTGAAAAAAGTCAGAGTGATTCATGAAAAGGATAGAAAGAATGAACTCCCCGGAGTTCAGTTGCCTCACGCTCTGGAGAGGAAACACCCCAATGCAGGGAAAGAATGGATCTGGTTTTGGGTCTTCCCAGCGGACCAGATTTCTATGGACCCGATGACGCATGTTGTGCGAAGACATCATTGCTATAAAGGAGCATTGAATAAGTCTTTCCGGCAAGCTCGAGAGCGAGCAAAAATTCCTAAGCGGGTAACCGCACACACCCTGCGGCATAGTTTTGCCACTCATTTATTGGAAAATGGCTATGATATCAGAACGATACAGGATCTTTTAGGGCATTCGGATATCAGGACAACAATGATCTATACACACGTGGCAAATATGAACAAACTGGGTGTAAAAAGTCCACTCGACTCTTCATAATGATTTCTTGTAATTTTGGATCAGATCCATAATACCCATAATTGTAACAAAATGGATGGGTATTAGAATGATCATGTAAGTTGAGTTAAGGTCTATTGTCTTGATATCACAGGAGATAGCAATATTCTTGAGTTTTTATGGTATTCTTGTAAGATGAGAAAATAAGTGATTTCTTGGGAAAAGGGATCAAAACCCTAATAAATATGTT
>JAFGFY010000265.1 GCA_016930795.1 Deltaproteobacteria bacterium | reverse complement strand
TCGACAACTGCCTGGCCGAGATTTTCTCTTCTTGCCGCGATAACAACTTTAGCGCCGTCTCGGGCGAAAGCCATCGCTGTCGCTTTGCCAATTCCTGAATTTCCTCCGGTAACCAACGCCACCTTATCTGCGAATCTTTTCAAGGCAATTCCTCCTTTTTAAATAAATTGATTATCTGAAATAAGTATAATGATGGCTATAATATTTATTTCAATATATCAAGGGTATAAGCAAGATACTGACATGCAACTGGAAATGGAACCGATTTTTGTTCATGGACTGAGGGAAGCAGCTTAGAAATTTTCGTCGTATTTTGTTCCGTCAATTATTTTGAATAATTAAGTATACTGTATCCGGGATTACCCTGGAAATTGTCCAGTACAGACTTTAAGCGCTCCTCGCTCTAGCGTAGTATGTAAGTTCTTTTATTTAATTGACGTTCCAATTCATCGCGAGATTTCTGCAAATCCTGCTGAACCATGCGCAGATAGGTTATGTCGGTTAGAATCAGGCAGATCGAGAAAGTAGTTCCGTCATGAATCTCGCTGACAGAAATCAAAACGGGTATAGAAGTTCCCTCGGCAGACTGAATGTCAATTCCTTCGCTGTTCCTGATGCTTGATCCACCTTTAATAAGCCTCTCCAGGAGGTTTTTTCCCTGCGGCAAAATAAACCCGTAAATGGAGTTTCCTATTATACTTTCCAGCGGGGTTTTGACCATTTCTCCGAAGCGAAGGTTGCAATAGAGAATTGTCCCGTCGGGGGTCAGCATCACGGCGGCTTCGTTCATGGTCTCTACCATCACCCGATAGGGCATATCGGCGCCTTTCAGTGTGAATATCTGTGTGCCTGTCGCCGTTTCGATCGCGAAAGCGTCCACTTCACCCTCTCGGATGGCCCGGATGGTTTCTTCGGCTTCCGCCAGACGCGACTCCAACTGCTCAATCCTGGCCTGTAGTTTTTCTTCCTGTGTTCTTGTTTTCCCCATAGCCCGTCTCATTTTCTCGGCTTCAAATCCATTCCCACCAGAAACCTTTCCGTATCCGACATATCGCCGATCAGCCTCCGCAGCGGCAGGGGAAGCTTCTTGATCAATGTCGGAGCGGCAATAATCTGCTCGCCCTGGGCAAGCTTCGGCTGCTGATAAATATCGATGACCTGCAGTTCGTATTGTCCTTGGAGATATTCCTCGCACAATTTTTTGACGTTCAGGATTGCTTTCGTCGATCGGGGGGTCACTCCCGTAACATAAAGACGCAAAATATATTTTTCTTCTTTAACCTTGTCTATGGCCTTTAAGATTTCCTGCTCATTTGCCTTAGTCTTCTTCCCGGTCATCAGCATTGCCCTTTTTTATCTATTTAATGAGTTCTATGCAGACTTAATATCCAGTCCGACCATTACCCGCCCCGTATTGGCCAGATCGCCGATGAGTTTTTTCACCGGAGGTGGCAGCTGTCTCACTAAGGTGGGAATGGCCAGTATCTGGTCTCCCTTGGCCAGTGTGGGATTCTTCAGCAGATCCACTATTTCGATGTGGTATTTACCGGCCAGGTGCTCGTCGCAAATTTTTTTGAGATTGGCGAAAGCAGCAATAGACTTTTTCGTTTGACCTGCCACATAAAGCTTCAGTATCCAGACCTCTGCGGCGGAGGCTGCTTTGACCGGCTTCTTTTTTACGGTTGACGTATTTTTCATTTCATCTTCCTTTTTCTCCCATCTCTGGGGAGATCCGTTTTGCTATCAGCTTTGCGCAAACGGGTCATCTCGTCGCGCTCGGCTGTCAAGCCGTTGCGTTTCTTCTTCTCTTCCGTCGCCATAATCCGGATTTCCTCCGACTCCATGTCAAACTCGGCATGCAGGGCGGCGATCTTGGCCTCCAGGATTTTGCGTTTTTGTTCCTGTTGGCGCATTCTCCGGTCTGCTTCGCTTTGATAGTCTCTTGCTTCTGCCTTCTCTTTAGCTTCCTGCGCCGCCCTCGCGCTTCCGGTCAGAACACCTCCCGAACCAAGATAGACGTCCACAAGATCGATGCCCCGGTCGGAGAGCACAACTTCCCGGATCTGGTTGGAATGGGGCATGCCGCGGGATTTCAAAATAAACAGGCCGCGGTTGCGTTCGCCGTTGATTTCAATATTGCGCAGTAGAATCCAGGTATCGATAAGCGACGATATCTCTTCGTTTGTCGTTTCCAGATTATTGCCGAAATGAACGAGGTCAGTGAGGAGCGTAGTAACATGACTCGCTTTCAGATAATCGAAAAGACGGGTAAGCACCGATTTGACTTCAATGGATGATCCTACGGCGGTTAGATTGCTGACCGGGTCGACGATGATAATCTGCGGTTTGAAAGCGGCAATCAGGTTATGGATAGTGACTAAATGCATCTCCAGCCCGTAAAGCGAAGGACGGCTCGCGTGAAACTTGAGCTTTCCCTTTTTCACCCAGGGAGCGAGGTCGGTACCGATAGACTTCATATTGCGCATAATCTGATCTGCTGACTCCTCGAAGGCAAGATAGAGGCAACGCTCGCCGCGCCTGCAGGCAGACTCAACAAACTTGTTGGCAAAGCTTGTCTTCCCGGTTCCGGCAGTTCCTGAAATCAAAATGGTGCTGCCGCGGTAGAAGCCTTTTCCGGCCAGCATGCTATCGAGGCGGGGTATGCCCGAGGAAATGCGTTCATTGGAAACAGTATGCTCGAGGCCCAGCGATGTCACCGGCAGGATGGAGATGCCGGTTTTCTCAATCAGAAACGGATACTCGTCGGCACCATGGGAAGAGCCCCGGTACTTGATGATGCGTAAACGCCGCGTTGAGATTTGTTCCCGCACCCGGAAATCCAGGAGGATCACGCAATCAGCCACGTATTCCTCGAGGCCGTAGCGGGTCAGAGTTTTCTCTCCGCTTTCCCCCGTGATCACGGCGGTGATGCCCCGGTCTTTGAACCATGCAAAAAGCCGGCGCAGTTCCGCCCGCAGAATGCCGACATTGGTCAATCCGGAAAAGAGGGACTCTACCGTATCGAGAACAATCCTTTTGGCCTTGATCGAATCGATGGCATAAGCGAGGCGGATGAAAAGTCCTTCGAGGTCGTATTCACCGGTCTCCTCGATTTCGCTTCTTTCGATGTAGATATGATCCATGGCGATGAGCTTGCGAGCGATCAGATCATTGAGGTCATAACCCATGGAGGAAAAATTTAAGGCCAGGTCTTTGGGAGGTTCCTCGAAAGAGATGAAGACGCCCGGTTCCTGGAATTGGATGGCGCCCCGCAGCAGGAACTCCATCGCCAGTATGGTCTTCCCGCAACCGGCGTTCCCGCAGATAAGCGTTGGACGACCCTTCGGCAGCCCGCCGTCGCTGATCTCGTCAAACCCTCTGATGCCCGTCGGACACTTCTCCAGTCGGCTATCGGTTTGTTTCTTAGCCATTGCCGTTACTCCTTTTTGAATTGTATTAATCAAATGAGCATTTTATTAATACAATTGCAACGTTGGATCACCGATTTTATCTGTCCGGAGAATATCTACAAAACTAAACTCTAACGAATAGCAAAATAAATAAAAAAGAAATGGTGAAAACTACCTGATCCCCTGATTAAAATAGTTTATAATGTCTAAATTTGCTTGTGCTTTACGCATGGCCAACCATCGAAAAAGATTAAGCTAAATTGCAATCGAGATTTATTTTAAAACCTATTTTTAAAATCTGTCAAGGGATATCTCGCCAATTTACTGCTAAACTATTTCACATGGAACTCAATAAATATGCCAATTCCTGAATTTACTCAGGTAACCAATGCCACCTTATCTGCGAATCTTTTCAAGGCTTTTCCTCCTTTTGAATAAATTGATTATCTGTAAAAATGAAATAAAAACCATTATATTCATGTAAATATATCAAGGGCATAACTAAGAAACAAACAATTAAAAGAAGAAAGCTTAGAAATCCACCGCTTTGGCTGGAAAGTATGACAATTTTTGTTCATGAATTGTTGCTTTTGATAAATAAGTCTTAATGAGTGATTACACCTCCTACTGATTAGTCTTGGGGCGTTATCAGAGATGATGATTACTGGTTGAAAGAGGCGAACGTTCCGCCTTACAGGCCGCAAAAGAAACACAGGCTTGGCAGATGTGAAGTTAAATGATGAAATCGCCAAAACCGTGGCCGCCCACCTTTTGCGGTCCTTGTGCAGGCGGTGGTTAGCGGAACCATATTAGTTTGTTGGAATACCAAACTCAAATTTAATCGACGCCCTTCTAAACAAAATGATTGTAAAAACGCCTAATGCTGTTCCCCATGGAAAGCCGAGGCATGTAATTATAGCAAGTGCTATGCATGTTTTATAAAACCACCTTTTGTATAGAAATAATGCCAGAATAAGAGGGGCTATAGCAAACACAAAAGTCCCAAATGAATAATAATAAATAGAAATCGCTACGCTCGAATTTGAAAGAAAGCTTTCCACTTTTGGGTCACCGAAGAATGTTAATATGGAATATAGACTTATGGCAGCTTTCAAGACCAAGCCAAATATTACAACATTAAACCAGTGACCTTTTTCCATTTGGGCATTTTGTTCCATTACTTCACCGCTAACGCAGACATCAGGCGGAGGCGCGCTTGCGCGCCGATCGCCTGGATGGACTTGTTAGCGCTTTTTTTTACGAACAACACTGGACTACCCCCAGTTATAGTGCCACTGTGAATTAGAGTTTTCCCTTAACATAGTTTCTTCTTTTTGTGCAAATTCCTTCGGCGTGA
>JAFGFY010000264.1 GCA_016930795.1 Deltaproteobacteria bacterium | reverse complement strand
TCCAAACCGCGGAAAACGTGGCAAAAGAAATAGGGGCGACCAAGGAACAATGCGATGAGGTCACCCTCAGAAGATATGAACAATATCAGGATGCCCTGGCCAACGATAGAGCCTTCCAGAAAAAATATATGTTCCCCGCTGAGGCCAGGATCGGCAGGAGACAGACGGTAACGGTTGAATCTGACGAGGGTGTCACGCCCACTACAAAAGAGGGGCTCGCCAAACTTAAACCGGTCGAACCGGGCGGTGTCCATAGTTTCGGTTGCCAGACCTTTCCCGCGGACGGCAATTGCGGTTTCATCGTCACGACCCGTGAAATGGCCAAAGAACTAAGCGCTGATCCCAACGTCGAAATCCAGATCGTTGCCTACGGTTTCGCCAGGGTCCAGCAGGGATATATGGCAGCGGCTCCGGTCCCGGCCGCCCAGATGGCCTTGAGAGACGCCGGCCTCAAGATTTCGGACATCAAGGCCCTCAAAACCCACAACCCTTTTGCCATCAATGACATCAACATGGCCCAAAAGATGGACTTTGACGTCATGTGGATGAACAACTACGGCAGTTCCCTGATCTATGGCCATCCGCAGGGACCGACCGCCGGTAGAAACATGTGTGAACTGATCGAAGAAATTGTCATGCTTGGAGGAGGGTATGGCCTCTGGGCAGGATGTGCTGCCGGAGATACCGGAGGCGCAATGATCTTTAAGATTGATGTAAAGGCTTAATTCAGCAGCGTATTGATTTTCCAACCTTTTCTGGATCGAAAACCGTTCCCCTTGGAGGGACCGGTTTTCGATTTTCAGGAAAATAGGGATTTTGATCTTTTCATTGCTTGACAGATTTCCGCGGCTTCCATATACTTTCCAATAAAATCGTTTTTTTTGCCATATGTGTAATGCCTTTTTGTTGTCATAAGTCCTATTTTACCTCGTTATATGATGTTCGCGTGAACACTACGGCCATGTTTCAGACAAGGAGGGCAACCCGTGCCGAAGGAAAAATCTTACCTCGAAGGAAAGAAAATTCTGGCGGTTGATGACGAAGGAGACGTTCTGGACACGATTGAAGAGGCCTTGGAAATGGCCCGCCTTGATAAAGCCCGTGACTACAAAACGGCATTAGAAAAAATCCGCTTGAACAAATACGACCTCGTCATCCTGGATATCATGGGAGTTGATGGACTTAAACTCCTGGAAAAAAGTGTGGAACGAGGTTTTCCTACCGTGATGCTGACCGCCCATGCCCTGAATGCAGAAACCCTGATTGCCTCCATTCGGCTGGGCGCCATTTCATATCTACCCAAAGAAGCACTCGCCGAAATCGATCAGATGTTGGAAGAGCTTTTAGCTGCCCATGATTCCGGTCAACCTACTTGGAAACTTCTCTTTGACAAACTTGGGGATTTCTTTAACGAAAAATTCGGACCTTCATGGAAAGAGAAGGATAAAGCATTCTGGTCCGAATTCAGCCGTTCATATGTTATCAGCAAGGGGATCCAAAGCCGATTGGCGCACGACGAAAAAGTGCTTTCAAAAGGTATCTAAAGTCTTCAAGATTCATTGAGTCCTTGGATTCTCTATTTATGCAGTTTTCCCCAATGGAAAGCCCTTAGCGAGATTAAAGGCATTAATGCCCAATAAGGTTTTCACGGAGAATTCGAAAAATCATTTCAGTCTAATCGTTCCCTTAAGGGTCGCGAATATTTCAGGGGAACTCTCTATACTCTTGATACGGATATCGGATTGAAAATTACCGGATGTGCATTGGTTCTCATGGTCACGGTGAGCAGCGAGCCCCCAGGAAACGGTTTTCCTCATAGCTCGGACTATTCTTATATCCCCTGCTGGAAAAATTCCAGTAGTTCAAAGGGCTCCCGCCGTTTGCCGCGTGAACGCCAATCTATTACATTAAACATGGGTCTTTAGCCTTGAACTTGAAAGCCTGGCTTTTCGGGGTCATCCCTTTCGTGATATATGCGTTCGCAGCATTGAGTCGACCCGTTCGGCGGAGATCGTTTGGTTGTGCAGGATGCGGCTTTCGCCGCGATATTTCAGTCTCTTTATTCACGGGTCTTGCCTTGAAAAGCCGTTGCATCCGACTTAAAAATGTACCAAAAAATAAAGCTAAAACCCAGCTTTCTACGTATGTTCTCTTGACAAAACGATAAAACTTTGGTTGAATCCAGCTGGATTATAAGCTGGTAAAGAAGGGAGGGCTTTTGTTTTGTAAACCTTTGCCAAACATTGAAAGGAGTGAAACGTGGGTATGAAAAGGGTATTTTTTTCTGTGTTGGTGTGTATCATTGGGGTTGGTCTGGTATGTAATTTTGCGTTTGCAAAAGCGGACCCGTTAGAGAAATGGAAACCAAAATTCGACCCTTCCGGAGCAAAATATAAATGTATTGTATCTAACGTTTCCCACCCGCTGCTGGACGGCTTCGCCGGCTTCGCCATGCGGGATCTTTTGTGGGAGAGAACCGGCGGTAAACTTTATTTAGACTTCAAACCCTTCTCTATGTTAGGGGGCGAGGTGGAGGTGCTCAATCAACTGCAGATGGGCGCAATCCAGGGTATGGCCGTTAGTTCCATTGCAGCCACAAACCTGGGCCCTCGATTCGGTCTCGTCAATCTACCATTTCTTGTCAATTCCTTCGATAAATTAGAAAAATTCATCCAGAGTGGTAAACTTTTCGATCATTTCATGATGGCCATGGATCATCAGGGCATTATGGGTATTAATATCACGACCTATGGCAATTACGGCTGGGCATCCAAAGTTCCCATCCGGAATATTGAGGAACTGAGAAAGGTGAAAATCCGGATCGGGGAGGCTGCCGTAAACAAACTGTCCTATGAAGCGTGGGGACTCAAACCGGTGGTGATGCCCTGGCCCGATGTCCCCGTGGCCCTGAAGCAGGGCGTGATTGACGGACTGGATCACACCCTCATCGTCTGCAACATCACGAAAAAATTCGAGCAGTGCAAATACTTCACTCAGATCAACTATGCCCAGGGTCTGTTTATCTGGATTTTCAATAAGGCCTGGTTCAACAAGCTGCCCAAGGACATCCAGACGATCTTCGTAGATACCGTCAACGAAGTCTGCACGAACAGTCGGCCCAAGGGCAAGGCACTGGAAGAGGCTCAGATCGCCAATGCCATGGAAAACGGGGTAACCTTTCTCCATATGTCCGCGGACGAGATGGGAAAACTCAGAAAGCTGAGTGACAAGGTCCACCAAAAGTTCGCCGACGAAATCAACAATCTTACCAAGAATGATAAGTACAGTCCCAAAGATTATCTCAAAGAAGTTCAGGAGTATATGGGATATAAACCCTAAGACTTAAAATACGGCGGAGAGGGTGTTCATTCGTCCTCTCCGCTACTTTGCTAGAATGAGGGCAGACTTATGCTATTGAAGGTTTCCGACTTCTTGGACAAGGTGCTGGGGTTCATCGAGGAATGGGTTCTGTTTATATCGACTATGGCGGCCCTTATCTCTTTATTCGTCAATGTGGTCTTACGGTACGGGTTCAACTATTCCTTAGCCTGGTCCGAGGAACTGGTCAGAGAAGTCATTATCCTGACCACTTTCATCGGCTGCAGCGCAGCAATCAAGGCGCGATCCATGATAAAGATCGATGCCCTTGCGCAGATCGTACCCGCCCTGAAAACACCACTCACATTTTTCAGTAATATCGTAACCCTCATATTCGCTGCCATGATGACCTATTACGGCTGGAAAATGGCCCTCCTTCAGACAGCGACCCATCAGAAGACAATTATTATGGAAATCCCGCTTGAATGGTTGTACGCCATATTGCCAATAATGGGGGTCATGATGTTCTTTCGCACCCTACAAGTGATCTATCTGGACATTCAGGAACTGCGTGCTGGAACCGAAGCTGCATAGGCATTCAATGCCGTTAATATTCACCCCAAAAGATATGGAGACGAGGCTGATATGGAACTGAGCCATCTCATTATTATGCTCATTTTGATTGGATGCATGGCCGCTCTGGTGCCTGTATTCATGTGTCTATTCTTTACCGCTGTCCTGGGCTTCCTACTTTATACGGATCTCCCCCTGCTTCTCCTGGCCCAAAGTCTTTTCCGAAGTATGGATAAATTTGCTCTCGTGGTTGTCCTTTACTTCATCCTTTGCGGCAACATCATGACCGCTGGAACGATTGTGGACAAACTGATCAAGGTCGCCAATGTTTTGGTTAGCTGGTTACCGGGCGGGCTGGGTATGGCCGGCGTCCTGGGGTGTGGGCTGTTCGGGGCGATCTCGGGATCTACGGTTGCGACGGTCGTGGCCCTTGGAGGGTTTATGATCCCCGCCCTTTTGGAAAACGGGTACCGGGAAAAGTACACTCTTGGTGTCATGACGACATCTCCAAATCTTGGAGTCATTATTCCTCCCAGCATCGGGATGATTCTCTATTCTATGATCAGCAATGTATCTCTTGAGGGTCTCTTTCTGACAGGCTTTCTGCCCGGCATTCTGATCATGATCGGTGTATGTCTCTATTCATATCTCCTGCACCGAAAAAGAACCGATTTCGTGAGAATGCCCGTGCCGTCGGCGAAAGAAGTCCTCATGGTCCTGAAGGAGAGTTTCTGGTCGCTAATGCTGCCGGTGATTATATTTGGAGGAATTTTTTCCGGGGCCTTTACCGCCAACGAGGCCGCGGTTGTGGCCTGTATATATGCGTTTATAGTGGAGTTGTTTATCCATAAGTCAATCAAACTCAGGGATGTAAAGCGGATTACCGTTAACTCCGCGGTGACATCGGCGACTCTCCTGATTATCGTTGCCGGCGCGACCTGCTTCGGGCGTTATCTGACTTTGGAGGCCATACCGGCAAAAATTACGGAAGCGGTTGTGGGCAGCATTCAATCCCCAATCATATTTCTGCTGGTCATTAATTTGCTCCTTGTCGTCGTCGGCATGTTTATGGACATCATCTCCGCCACACTCATCATCGGCCCGGTTTTTCTTCCCATGCTGGCCGCCTTCGGGATTGATCCCATGCACTTCGGTTTGATTTTAACGGTCAATCTGGCTATCGCCTATTGCACGCCTCCGATGGGTGTCAGCCTTTATATCACGGGGGCGATGGCAAACAAGGATCTTATATACGTCTCGAAAGCTGTTATTCCTTTTCTCATCATACAGTATGCTGTCTTGGGCATCATCACGTACATGCCCGGTATAACATTATGGTTACCAAGAGTTCTGGGCTTTGTGGAATAGCGGTCTTTGGGAGGATACCCTGAGGTAATTCCCCATAAGATATATTAACCCCCAAACTTTAAGGACCAAGGAGGATCGATGCTATGAATTACGCAAGATATGCTACTCTTCATGCGCGACACTTGCCGGAAAAAACCTGCCTGATCGAACGGACCCCTTCTAAGGACCTGAGGCGGACGCTGACGTGGAAGCAGTTCAACGATGAGATAAATAAGGTCTCAAATTATCTTGCCAAAGAGATTGGCATTAAAGACGGCGACTACGTCATGCACCTGCAAAACAACAGTCTCGAGTGGTTGATCACCTATTACGGTATCATCAAGCTCGGGGCGGTCATCGTGCCGCTTAATTTCAGATTTGTGGGTCCCGATATTCTCTATGCAGCTGACGTCTGTAATCCCAAGGCATTTTTCGTCGGATCCGAATTTCTTCCGGTCGTCCAGCCGGTCCAAAAAGATCTCAAGACGGTGGAGAAATATATTTGTGTTGGCGAAGAGGTGCCCGGGGATATGATTGACTATAAAAACATTGCCGCCTATACCGACACCTCCGAGGCCCTGGTTGAGGTGGATGATCAACACGATCTGGCGATGATGTTCACTTCCGGAACCACAGGAAAACCGAAACCGGTTCTTCACACACACTATTCTCTCAACAACACGGCGATCGGCAATGGCATGAGTTACTTTGTGGAAAAAAATGACAACTATGTCTTCTTCCTTCCACTCTACCACAGCGGAACGATGTTCCTCTGGGCGCCCTTTTATGCCACTGGTGCTACCGGGACCATTCTGAGAGAAATCCAGGATCCCAAGTGGATCATAGAGACGATTGCCGAAGAAAATGGCACGGACGTCCTTTTCGTTGTTCCTATTGCCGTCGCTATTCTGAACGCCATCGACAAGGGTGATCTCAAACTTTCGGACTATGATCTTTCGAGTTGG
>JAFGFY010000263.1 GCA_016930795.1 Deltaproteobacteria bacterium | reverse complement strand
TCATCCGCTTCGGCGGATGTCGCCCTTGACGCCGGGGCGGATGAACCCGCCGAAGCCTTGTGCGAAGGCGGGTCATATATTGGGAACCACGGGTTTACCCGTGGGGCTCCATTGGGCCTATCTGTTTTTTACGATGTTTTTGACTTCGGCTTGTTTTTTCATGTTGACCCTAAAGGAACAAAAAACGGAACCATCTTGACAAAAAAACAAGAGACTGTGAAAGGGATTTTGGCATGAAAAAGGTGTTGGTTGTCCTGAGCATTTCCATTGGAGCTTGGATAGGGTGGTGGCTTGGCAAACATCTTGGTTTCATGACAGCCTACTTCCTCTCTGTGGTTGGTGCGGCGGCAGGCTTATATTATGGTCGCAAGATCATGGAAAAATACTTGGAGCGAACAAAGGAGCACAGATATGCAAATCAACTCAGATAAAGAAAAGACCCTGATCGTCTATTTTTCTCACACCGGAAACACTCGTAGGATCGCGGAACAGATTCGCGATAATACAGGCGGAGATTTAGTTGAAATCGAGACCTTAGACGAGTATCCGGCGGATCATAATGAGATTCTGGAGCAGGCGAGAAAGGAAATAAACACGGGCTATAGACCAGCTTTGAAAACCAGAATAGAAAGCATGAGTGACTATACTCTTTTATTTTTGGGATATCCCAATTGGTGGGGGACCATTCCTACACCGATTTCTGCCTTTTTAGAGGAACATGATCTTTCTGGAAAAAAAATAGCGCCGTTCTGTACGCATGGCACCGGCGGACTGGCGAGAACTGTAGAGGCTGTTAGAAAATCATGTCCTGATTCAAAAGTGCTGGACGCCATGGGAATTAGTAATAATAGGGTTCATGAAGCTGAGGGTGAAGTTACAGAATGGCTATCTCATATCCATGGAAAGTGATGGGTCCGCACTCAAAGTCCGGGGCCTTCGACAAATCATTTTTTTGACTTTTTTAGTTTTTGATTTTGTAGTGAGAATTCATCACAGACTATCTAGAGGAGGGCAATAACCATAAGCATGATAAAATTTCAAGGCATGAAACTAAGTACTCTTTTTCTTGTCGTAGTTACGACTTCGGCAATCCTGTTACTGATTAAACCCCTACCAACAATCGCTGCGGAAAAGATCGTAACGCAGGAGACACTGCTTGATCGAATTAAGATTGAAGATATGCTGATTAAGTATTATGTCGATATATCATCAGGAACCGGTGAAGATCTTGCCCAGTGCTACACCGAGGATGGAGTTTTCGATGTGAATGGAATGATCGCGAAGGGCCGTGAGGCTATCTCGAAAATGTACGGGGGATTGGATGAGGAAAATGCCCACGTTGGTAGCAGGCTTCACATGCTGCTTAACAATCCGATTATCAGTGTGGATGGAGACACCGCAACGGTATGGGCGATCTGGAGCGGTGTCCTGAACGCGGATATAAACAAGCCTCCCGTAATCGTAGACCAGGGCCGCGAATACAGCGAGCTTGTGAAGCGCGATGGAAAATGGTACTTCACAAAGCGGTATATTACTTCAGACAGCAATCTACCGCCGGTATGGAAGGACACCTATAAACCCAGGAAATTCAGGTGAGTGAAAAATGGAGACACTTTGTATATCTTGAAGAAGGAAATCTCAAGAACGATCCCTTAAGGGCATGCGGAGGTATTTCAACCATTTTCAATGGGAATATCAAACCAGAAAGGAGGGGGACCCATGATGAATATACCCATGCATCGATTCACGTACACAAAACTGACTAAAGAGGAGATTGGTGAAAAACTCAAATCGACTGAAGAAGGCCCGAAATGCGTGTCCGAATTTTCGGATATTCTTGCCGGGAAATCTTTCAAAATCGTGACCAAAGACGGACCTGTATTGGACTATACCTTTGAAAGCAAAAACAAGCTGACACTTTCCGAAAACGGAGGCTCAAAAACAAAAGCGGGATATGGCGCGCTGACTTTGAAACAGATGGTATTTTTCTCTCACATGATTCCCAAAATCCAGAAGGGTTACAATGTATTTGTTGATCTTGATACGAACCTTGTCACTGTATTTGAGGTATGGCTATCCAGTGGAAAAACAGAAAAGACGCTGAGAGGAAAGGAATTCATGGTAGACGACAGGGAAGTCCAGCGGCAGATATACTTCGGTTATATCGAGGTTGAAGGTCAGGAACCGCCTAAAGAACTCCATCACCTTACAAACAGAATCGAAGGCAAAGGCATCCACTGGAAGCAGGATACAGGCATAGAGACACTGGAATTGTACGCCTCTGTTGTTTCAACGAATTTTGTTGAACTGACCCGGTATATGGACGACCTCAGCTACTGCAGCCCCTCAGACTATGTGCTTGTGAACGACAACATGTTTATCTATGACAGAACGGAATGCGAGTTTTCCGGCATCTTTACGCTTTTTGTCGCGGACTTGTTCTCTGAGAAACAGGCTGGTGTACGGCTCGGCTTCAATGAAAGGGACGAACTGGAATACTACATTTTCCGGGGAAACGGTAGGGTTGTCGGGCAGTTGGCAAACCTGGAATCCTTTGACGATCATGGCAAAGAGCCCATAGTAGTTCAGGCAGCATCTGACCCACAATCTCCCGGAAAGGGGCAAAGATTGGTCTATCGTCCTGTAAGGGATTTTATATACATGACCGACGAAGAGGTTCATCAGGCCGCCTTGAAGAGTACCAAGGCATTCGGCGGCGGGAGGGATGCCGCGAGCCCGATGGCCGGAAACAATATGCCCTTTACCGATATGCTGATGGGCAAGGAATTCATTCTCCGCTACGACAGAGGAGGCCCGGTGCGACACTATAAAATCACTGATAAGTATAAACTTCAATATATGGCAGAAGGTGAAAATATTTGGCATGAGGAAAGCTACCGGGCCTATGAAGCGGATGAGAGACTGGTATTTTTCAGTCACATATTGACTGACAGTAAGCCCCGGGCGAGTGTACAGGTCGCCCTAGACCTTCTAAACGGTCTGACAACATGCATCCACTCCCAGATGGGAACGAAATACTTCGGAAACGAGACATCCTACTATGCCATATTCGGTGTAGCTGAAATGGATGGTCTGGAACCCCCTCGGTATACGCGTCACGAATTTACTGATGAACTGGTCGGTCATGCCTTTGCATGGAACTATAATGATCAGTTGGGTGCCATGCATCTTTACACAACTCCCCACTCCGCCGCATGGACCATATTTACGGAAACCCAGGCACTGGGGGCCCAATGGTGCTCTCCTTCCATTTTTGTGAAGATCCGCGAAGGCGTCTATATCTATGCCGCGAATGAAGAGGCGTGCAACGGCAATGAATTGGTCTTCATGATTAACAAGAAGATAAGCCATGATTGCGGTTTCAGTTTTAATGGAGGTGAGGGGGGAGTGAATCTCAATGTGGTAGGGGCCGTTGGCCGCCATCTCGGACAATTCAATATTAAAGAATTCTTTGGTCCGAAAATAAGAATGAAAGGAGCGTAAAATGGATATCAGAAAATCCGAATCAAAGCTTGAAGAGAGTTCCGGTCAGCCGAACAAAGGCCGACGGTCCTTTTTGTGGAAATCCGGCGCCGGCTTGTCCGCAGTATTGGCTGCCGTGGTCCCGGGTGTCGCAAGAGCCCGAGCCCAAAAGGATACGAACTTGAAGGCCAGGTTTGACAGCCTGTCCAGAGAGGTCGGGATTCTAAGAGATGAGAACAGGATCCGCCTGTTGCATCAGACCTATGAAAACCTCCTTGATAAGGGGATGTACGAGGAGGTCGTGAACCTGTTCACCGATGATAGTGAAGTGGTATTCAACGGGGGGATTTTCAAAGGCAAAAAAAGTGGCGTTTATCGGCTCTATTGTAAACATTTCAGATCAGGATTAAGTGGAAAAAGGATCCAACACATTCCGGGTATTCTACCGGATATCAAAGAAGAGCAGGATATGATTGAAGTGATGCCGGACCTGAAATCCGCCAAAGCCAGATTTACCTATTCCATTCAGGTTGGAACTCCTATTATTTTTGATTCGGTGCTGGTTGAAATGGCGCGCTGGATGGGTGAGGGAATCATGAAATGGTGGGAAGGCGGGACCTACGATATATCCTACGTGAAAGACACAAAAGACGAAACCTGGAAGATAAAGAGGCTTGAATATAAGGTCTTGTCAAAGGCGAATTATCGGCCCGGGAAACCCCATTCAACGCCCATCTCCGTCCCTCTTTTTTCAAAGGTGTTTCCCGAAGACCCTGCCGGGCCTAGCAAACTCTTGGACCCGGTGCAAACGTAGTCAGCGGAGACCCCTAAATAGGTTGGTTTGAATGTGAACCCAAAAGGATTCAAAGCTCTAAAGGAGTGATTCATGGAATATTTGAATGCCGTCAATATCATTACAGCCATCATAGCGTTGCTCATGCTCTATTATTTAATAAAGCTGTTCACTGCGGATATTGGTGAGAATCGGGGTTTCTACATCGCGGCGATAATCGTTCTGGGTCTAGGTTTATATTTGTGGAGAAGTGGTGCTGCGGCTGAGTTCATTGCGAATATATCGGGAACGGCAAAACAATGAAATTGGATGAAAAGGAGTCGTATATCAGTGGGCCATCATTCTATTCAACATTTCGTCTCATTTCTCATTTTCATAATCATTGCCTCGTCCTGTGCTCATACGGGGAATCGGATTAATGCGGACATTATCAATTCCGGGACCATATATGAGGAAGACATTGGTGAAGCCAGTGGGATTGCTCTCTCTCAGTTTCACGAGAATGTCATATGGGTCATTAATGACAGTGGAAACAGCGCCTCTGTTTACGCGCTTAATCCAAGGGGCAGGCTTCTGTGTACCTTGAATATTGAAAACGTTTGGAATAATGACTGGGAAGATCTGGCCTCTTTTGAATATGAGGGAAAACCCTATATTCTGATCGCTGACGTCGGTGACAATCATGCCAACCGTAAAGCCTGTTTTTTGCATTTTATAGAAGAACCCGATATAGATAAAACCTCGAATTTGTTTTCTCTGTCCGTAAAGCCTTCATGGAGTATAACCTATACATATGAGGACGGTCCCCGGGATTGCGAAGCCGTCGCAGTCGATATGGTTAATGAAAAGATATTATTGCTAAGTAAAAGAGATCATCCACCAATACTCTATGAGTTGCCTTTGACAAGGCAGAAGAATGCTGTAGCCAGGAAATGCGCTGAAATTAAACCCCTTCCTCAAAGAACACAAGACGATACAGAACTTTCGAAATATTCAAACCTGCCGACAGCAATGGACATTTCATCAGATGGATTATCTGCTGTTGTTTTGACCTATGATTGCGCCTTTTATTTCAGAAAAAATGAATCATCCAACTGGGCGACAGTGTTTTCAGGATCTTGGAAGGAAATCGTATTCCCCCCTTTGCGACAGGCTGAGTCTGTTTGTTTCACTAGGGATGGCTCAAGCATCTTTATAACCTCAGAGCAACTGCCTGCGCCTCTATTAAAGATAGATATCTCACAATCTGTGGGTATGAATGATAGATAAAGAAAATCATTGAAAACAGATGAGACAAGTCATATGTCTTCGAGAACGATCCGGCTATCCATATAATCTGGTCATTGGCTCTGGATATCAAAAACACCCGCTACCGTGTTTACTGGAATGTGCTCAACAGGCGCCGCGCCAGATTAGGGGAGGGGCAGACGGAAAGAAACGACTGGAATCTTATCGCTGGGCTTGGAAGTGACTATGCGCCTTTTAAAAGCACATATAGACGGGTTGTCAAGGATATTGTGGCGCTGTATGATCATGAATTGTGAGTGCATTATTAAAAGGAGAAGACCACATGATGACGGAAATTACCGTGCGAGAACTGAAAACCGATCATTTCATCCAGAATAAGGTCGAAGAAATCAAGGCCGCTGTGGGAGAAGGGATGGCCATAAACGCCCTCTCAGGCGGAGTTGATTCATCCACAGTGACTATGCTGGGGCATCGTGCGCTGGGAAATCAACTAAAAACCGTGTTTATCGATAACGGTCTCATGCGGGAGGGAGAACCTGAACAGGTGGTGGGCTTTTTCAGAGACCTCGGTGTCGCCGTTGAAATCGTTGATGCCGAGCAGGATTTTTTTTCGGCACTCAAAGGCATAACGGATCCGGAAGAAAAGAGGGAAGCCATAACACAGACCTTTTATAGAAATGTGTTTGGACGCATTGTCAAAGAGAGCGGAGCCAAGCATCTGCTTCAGGGGACTATCCTGACGGACGTGGATGAAACCGTTGCGGGAATCAAGCGCCAGCACAATGTCTTTGAGCAGCTTGGCATTGATCCTGAAGAAGCCTTCGGCTATCAGATTATCGAGCCACTGATACAGCTCCGCAAAGATGGTGTCAGAGTGATCGGCAAGGCTCTTGGTCTTCCTTCTGAGCTTTTTGCGCGTATTCCCTTCCCCGGGCCGGCGCTTTCCGCGCGTGTCATAGGAGAAGCCACACCGGATCGAATCGAGACTGTACGCAAGGCAACCGCCATTGTGGAGCGTCTTCTTAAAGACACGGGTGCTTTCCAATATATGGGAATACTTCATGAAGACCGGGTGACAGGCATACGCGACGGCAAACGGGATTTCGGCCAACAAATCGAGGTGCGCTGCTGGGAGAGCGTTGACGCAAGGACCGCGAGACCGACAGCCCTTCCATACGAAACGCTCGAGAAAATCGCCGGCGACATCATCCGTGAGGTACCGGGCATCGTGAGTGTCACGTACAATATCGCGACAAAACCTCCTTCCACAATCGAGGCGGTGTGAATCCATAGTGTAGCGAGGGGAAGAATAACAGGTCACATCTTGAGTGACTCGCTTTAGGACTTTTTGAAAAGGAGGAAAGTCTTATGCCGGTAGATCCTTTGGATAAACCCATTGCAAAACTACGGGAAGAGACCATCGACCAACTTATCCTGAATTACAGCCATGGAGAGCTGTCTCTTGAAGCCTTTGAACGAAGGCTGGATCAGGCCCTGGACGCGGAAACACATGACGCACTCGTTTCCCTTACCGCTGACCTTGATCTGGTTGTTGACTCAATATTCAGGGAACATAAGAGACGTGAGTTCGGAATCATGGCAGACTCTCATGAGGATATGAGTGAGGAAAGAATAGTCAGCATCTTTGGAAATTCAAAAAGGGGAAATGTCTGGGATGTCCCAAAAGAGATACAAATGCTGAATATGTTTGGAAATACCACCCTGGATTTCAGTATGGCAAGATTTCATTCCATGACAACCCATATCAACGTTTCCTGTGTATTCGGCAATGCGATGATCTATATACCGGAAGAAATTAATGTTGTTTCAAATGTCTCCTGCATACTAGGGGGAGTGAAAGGCAACGCACCTTCCGGTAGAGGTGTTGATGTGCCTACGATTGTACTGGATGGTTTTGTTCTTTTTGGCAATGTTAGAATCAAATCCAAGAAAACCTTCAGGGAAAGGCTTTTGAAGTTTGCCGAGACTGTAAGGGCGATGTTTGCCGTGCCAGCAAGACAGTGAGGCGAATAGTCTACGATTAACATCATCAAGCAATGATCAATGTATATTTATCAATATCCCATTCTTGGAAGAGCTTTCGTTTCTTTCTCCTGCATCGAAGTCGCTTTCGTGAGTTCACGCTCATAATCGGTTCTTTCAAAGAAAAATGACACAAAATACTCAAAATAGACTCGGCACATTCGGTGGCGTTTTTACACCGTCCATACTGACTATTGTCGGCGTCATCATGTTCATGCGTGCCGGTTATGTCATTGGAGAAGCAGGTATTCTTCAGGCATTTCTCATCCTGATCATCGCCAAGTCGATTACCACACTCACCGGCATCTCCATATCCGCAGTATCCACGAATACACCTGTATCAGGAGGAGGTGCATATTTTCTGATTTCCCGCGCGCTTGGTCCCGAGTTTGGAGGAGCAATCGGTATCGCACTGTTTATGGCCCAGGCCATATCCGTCCCATTCTATATTCTGGGGTTTACGGAGGCCCTTGTTCGTGCCTTTCCCGAGGCCTGTCAGGATTTTCTCAATATCGCCCTGTTTACAGCGATCGTCCTCTTCATTATTTCATTTACGGGCGCAAAGGCGGCTATAAAAACGCAATACATCATCATGTCCATCCTAGCCCTTTCAATCCTCGCATTCATGGGGGGGTCTCTGCTGAATTTCAGTGGTGATGTGTTTTACGCAAACCTCGGCTCGAAATATACCTCCATAAACGTTTCCTTTTGGGTTGTTTTTGCGCTCTATTTCCCCGCGGCTACCGGCATTATGGCGGGAGTGAACATGTCAGGGGATCTTGAAAATCCCGGCAAGTCCATACCGTCAGGGACCTTCGCCGCGATCTTTACCGGTCTTTTGATTTACGGACTTCAGATCTTAATCATCGGAGGAGCACAAACACGCGACCAACTGATCAGCTCATCATTCGAAACCATGGGAGAACAGGCCTTGTTTGGGTCAGGCTTTCTGATCACTGCCGGAGTATTTGCCGCGACCCTTTCAAGTGGGCTGGGTTCCTTTCTTGGCGCTCCAAGAGTCCTCCAGGCAGTAGGCAGAGACAATGTTATTCCTCTCTTGAGAGTGTTTCGCCGTGGATCAAGAAAAGGGGATGAACCACATCGTGCGCTGGTTTTTACTTTTTTAATCACATTGATGACCATACTGTGGGCCGGTAATAACCCGGACGGAGGCGCATTTAATATAGTCGCTTCTGTCGTTACAATGTTCTTTCTATATACCTACGGCATGATAAACCTGGCCGCTTTTGTTGAGTCATTCGCAAGTAATCCATCATTCAGGCCGAGATTTAAGTATTATCACTGGCTTCCCGCCCTTGCCGGCGGGGCGGTATGCGCCATTACCGCTTTACTGATTGACCCATGGCCGGCAACCGTTGCCGCCGTCATTATCATGATCTTCTATTATTCCCTCAGAAGACGTCTCCTCAGGGTCCATTTTGGAGACGCACGATGGGGCTTTATATATTCGAGGCTGAGAAGCAATCTGCTGAAACTGGCAAACCTGGCGATAAATCCCAAAAACTGGAGACCATCTATCCTCGTTCTTACCGGTGATCCTGAACCTCATATGACCATGATCATGTATGCCCTGTGGATCGGCGCGGAAAGAGGCCTTGTAACCCTTGTTCGGGTCTTGACTGGTGATATTCTTGAACTTGCCGCGCACCGGAAGGCCGCCAAAGAACAGTTAAACCGATTTGTTCTGGATCATGATTTTGAAGCACTTTCAACGGTCGTGGTATCCCGAAACCTTGATGAAGGCCTTTCCGCCATTATACAGGGACATGCTATCGGGCCTCTTCAACCAAATGTTGTATGTATGGGATGGGCCTCTGATCAACAGCGTGCCTTGCCGTTTGCACATCACCTTATCGCCATACAATCTTTGGGAATGAGTCTCATACTCTTCAAGGATCACGGACTTCCCTATACCGCGCAATCAAGAAGGATCGATATCTGGTGGAGAGGTAAAGAAAATGGTTCTTTGATGGTCATCGTATCCCATCTACTCACTCTCAACTATGAATGGAGAGACGCAAAGATCCGTTTATTGAGAATGATACAGAATGAAGAAGGCAGGGAGCCCGCAACTCAGGCACTCAAAGAAATAATTGACAAAGCAAGGATAGACGCCGATGCCCATATTGTTGTTTCGGAATCTCCCTTTGCTGATGTATTGCATCGGTATTCTTCCGATGCGTCTGTTGTGTTTCTCGGTTTTGTCTTGCCTGAAGAAGGAGAGGCCATAAAGTTTCAGTCCCGATATGAAGAAATGCTTTCGGAGCTTCCTACGACTCTCCTTTTCTGTTCTTCAGGAGAAGCTGATCTGATGGCCTAGCAGCCACCTATAGCTGATGATCGCGATGTTCAGCTTACGGCCATCAGCACTCCTTAAATAACTTTTTGATACTTTTCAATTGATTTATTTTGTCTCATTAGTGAGAATGAGCCAACTGTCACATGAGTGTTCGATGAAAGGAGGATCTTATGGCGAACTTATCCCCACCGACCAAAACATTGGGAGTCACCCTTCTGCATAAATGTAACTTCCATTGTGCTCATTGCGGATATCTATATGTCGATGAATCTGAGGACCATGACCTTAAGCCCGGTTATCGTATGACGTGGGATCAGATTCAGAGGGTAATCGCTGACTGCAACAGCATTGAGAATGAGATATTCTCCTTTGTAATTAACGGTGGAGAACCAACCCTCTGGGAAGAGGGAGATCTCACATTTATCGATGTCTTGCTGGCAGTTGCCGGGGGCAACATCCATCCCACCTATAACACCAACGGGAGTTATTTTGTTGATTACGCCCAGTGTCATGAGTTTCTCCACCGGTACGCGGAAGAGTCAGAGATTTCTCTTATGACATTCGTAAGTATAGATAAATTTCATGATAATTATGATCGTGAAAAGGGAAGAGCGGAGATTCTGGACAATGTTGTGAGAGTCCTTGATGAAATGCCTGTTGAAAAGAGGGATTTGCATCGTGTTCATGTGGTCTCAATCGTATCGAAGGACCCTAACTCATTCCTCCCCTCGGAGATGAAGGAACACTATGGAGCCAGCGGAATAACATTCGGTGATTTCCCTATGCAGCCGATTGGAAGGGCAAAGGAATTAATGGATGAAATGCCGGATTCAGAGGAATTTTTCAAGAACATGCCTCCTCCGCCAAAAAATGATAAACTCAGCTATCCCATAGGAACTCTTCTTGGGGAGTACTATCTCCACAAAGGAAAGAAAGTTGCCAAACTAGGAAATCTTAACGATCTGATTGCAATTGCAGCGGCTGGTGTTTGATTAAACTAACCTGATGTAATCCTACCAAGAAAATAAAGCCTTGAACATAGACTTTAGGAGGACGCTATGAACCGAGTTGTGAAATTGTCTTCAATCATACTATTCATTCTGGTTTTCAGTTTTTCTTCCATGGTGTCGGCAGAAACGATACCTGCTGCAAGACCGGAAAAGATGGGCTTTTCATCGGCCCGGCTGGAGAGGATCCATGAGTTGATGCAACGAAATATAGATGACGGAAATTTTGCCGGCGCCGTAACAGTTGTTGCTCGGCATGGTCGCATTGTGCACTTTGAAACCCACGGTATGATGGAT
>JAFGFY010000055.1 GCA_016930795.1 Deltaproteobacteria bacterium | reverse complement strand
GATGTGCAAGCCAACTTACAAGATGTGATCTCCAAGATTAACCAAGGGCGGGAAAAAGGCGCGGACCTGATTGTCTTTCCCGAACTCGCTCTGACAGGGTATTTTGTTGGGCCGCGATACCACGAGGTGGCACTCAGGATGGATTCTGATGAAGTCCGGCAAATCGCGCTTGCTACCCGGGGGACTGCCGCGGTCATAGGCTTTATTGAAGAGTCGCCTTCCATGAATTTCTATAATTCGGCCCTTGTCGCGGTGGACGGAGAGATCTTCTTTGCTTATCGAAAACTAAACCTTCCCAACTACGGCGTGTTTGAAGAAAGAAAGATATTCTCCCATGGAAAGCATGTGCCCGTCTTTAAGCTGAAGGACTTCAACATCGCGCTCTTCATCTGCAATGACCTCTGGCATCCGTCTGTGCCCTATCTCGGCATCAGTCAGAAAGCGGATATATTTATCAGCATATTCAATTCTTCCCAAGGGTCCATGGGAGATGAATTCAGCAATATAGAGAGCTGGTCGATTATAAACAGATTCTATTCGCGTATATTCGGCGTCTACAACATATGTGTAAACCGCGTGGGGGAAGAGCACTTCAAGGAGAAGAGGGCCCTGGCGGTCTTTGAAAGAAACAGCAAAGAAGACGCAGAAAGCGATGATCCCACTTCCGGTTCCAAAAAATACCGGTTCTGGGGAGGAAGTGAAATACTCAATCCCTTCGGGAAGAATATAGCCAAAGCGGAGCTCTATGAGCCTGACGAGATATTTGCCGAGATCCAAAGAGATATTGTCAGAAAGAAGAGGATATTATTACCCTACTTAAGGAACGATGACCCTCATTTTACCTATCGAGAGCTGCAACGAATTCTGTACGAAAAAAGGCCCACAGAGAGCTAGGAGAAGTTGTCAGACGGCTTTGATCCTCTGTTAAACAAGATACGCGGACATTTATTTAAGATCAAAACACGGAAAAGACAGCGGGCCCCTTTATTATGGGACTTCTGAAACGCGGCATGCTCATATCTGAATGCTGTGGGTCGGAGCGCGGATCGTGATATCAAAAAAAGAAGAGATAAAGACAGATCTTGAGGAGATCATTAGTCGCCTGGGAAAAACCATGAACAACGTCCTGGATATGAGAGAATCCAATGAAGAAATAGAGAATTTGAGAAGTCTGATTGAAAAGGTGGACAGGACCGATTAGACAGGGAACAAACAAACATACCTAGGCGTCGCAAACGAGGGGCCATGCTCTGTCGCTTTACCGAGAACACCAAGAAAGCTAAAAACAAACTCATGTGGCAAAGGCCCCCGCTCAAGGGGAGTTACGATGCCGTCATCATTGGTGGCGGCCTGCACGGACTGGCCACGGCCTATTTCCTTGCAAGAAACCAAGGAATGAACCATGTGGCGGTTATTGAAAAGCGTTATATAGGATTCGGCGGGTCGGGAAGGAATACAGCCATTGTCCGCGCAAACCAGCGGACAAAGGAGAATCTCCCCTTATACGCTGAAGGCCTTGAGCTCTGGCCGAAACTCACCGATGAGCTCGACTTCAACCTGATGTTTTTCAACTGCGGGAATCTCAATCTGGCTCACAGTGAGGCAGCGCTGGGTTCCATGCGTTTGCTCGTGGCCTCGGCGCAGTTCCACGGCATAAAGAGCGAACTTGTCGACGCAAAGCAGTGTAAGGAGATTGTACCGATCCTCGACATTTCGGATCTTCCAACATACCCCATTATGGGCGGTATGTATCATCCTCCGGGAGGAACCGTCCGCCATGACGCCGTTGTCTGGGGACTGGCTAGAGGCGCGGCTCGGCTTGGCGTCCATATTCATCAGGGAACCGAAGTCACGGGAATCAACGTTCAAAACGGAAAGGTCACTTCGGTAGAAACAGATAAAGGAAAAATCCATACCCCCCGGGTGCTGAATGCTGCAGGCGGCTATTCTACACTTGTCTCAGCCATGATAGGCATTCGCCTTCCCGTGCATGTCCTGACGATTCAGGCCATGGTGACCGAGCCCCTTAAACCCATTCTCCACCATGTTGTATCATCCGGGGCCTACCACTGCTATGCCAACCAAACACTGAAAGGGGAAATCGCCACCGGCGCTCACATGGACCCCTGGCCTAACTACACCACCCAGGTCTCCGCCCGATACATCAAACACCAGGCGGAAGCACTTACCGATCTGATGCCTTGTTTGAAAGGAGTCAAATTCATGCGATCCTGGGCCGGCCTGGCTGATATGACACCTGACATGGCGCCGATCATTGACGGGAACAACCCAATTCAAGGCTATTTCATGGACTGCGGATGGGGCTATTTTGGGTTTAAATCGGGGGCAGTGACGGGCAAGTATTTGGCCGAATTTATGGCGTCGGATCAGTGTCCCGATATTCTGGCGCCATTTACACTCAGGAGATACGAAAACCACAAACTCATGGGAGAGATCGCGAATCCTGTGAATTACGGGCCATGGAATTAAGGGGAAGATCAGATGTCATTGACCATAAGCTGCCCTATCTGCGGTAAACGAGACGGTTATGAATTCCGCTTCGGCGGAGAAGAGCGCGGCCCTCGGCCCGATGAGGAAGGGCTTACCCATGAACAGTGGTGCAGCTACGTGCACATGCGGATCAACAAAGCAGGAATCCAAAGGGAGTGGTGGTATCACCAGGAGGGATGCGGATCATGGTTTACGATTGAGCGCGACACTCTCACAAATCTAGAGGTCGAAGGTCGGGAGGAGACATGACCGATCGGCTCAGGAATCTGCCTACCATGAAGGTCCATCCTCAGACTGAACTGACCCTGATCTACGCGGGAAAGAGATTGAAGGGATTGGCGAGCGACACGATTGCCACGGCTTTGTATGCTAATGGAGTCAGGATTTTTTCAAGAAGCCTGAAATATCACCGACCAAGAGGGCTGTACAGCCTTGATGGAGAATGCAGTAACTGCCTTATGGATGTTGACGGCATTCCGAATGTTCGTGCGGAAACATCCCTCCTGCAAGACAACATGAAAGTGGAACCTCAGAACGTTGTGGGGACACCGGAACGCGATTTCATGTCTTTCATTGACAAGCTGGATCGCTTCTTGCCGGCTGGGTTCTACTATCACTACTTTCATAGGCCATACAGGCTGTGGCCCTTCTTTCAAAATCGTCTGAGGAAAGCCGCCGGATTAGGCCGTCTCAAGCCGTCCTTTCGCATGAAGGGGATTTTTGATGAAATATACCCCCGCGCCGAGGTGTGCGTCATTGGTGCAGGACCCGCCGGGATGCAGGCAGCCCTGGCAGCGGCGACTCAAGGACTGCGTGTCATTCTCCTTGAGGCACGGCCCTGGCCGGGGGGGTTCTTCGACTACCGCTCTACCAATGACGTATCCGACATTCCTCTTCACCAAAGGGCACGGCAGTTGGCCGACAAAATTGAAGAGAATCGGAATATCCGGTTTTTCCCAGGGACCTTCATGACGGGGTTCTACAGCAATAATCTGATCACCGCTTTTCAGGTGGGTAAAGAAACGGACTATTTCGACGAACGCTATATGGAGATCAGGGTGGAGAGTGTCATAGTGGCTACAGGGTGCATGGAGCGGCCGGCTATCTTTGACCACAACGATAGACCGGGTATCATGCAGGTCGCTTGTGCCCACAGGCTGGCCCGGACGTACGGACTGCTTCCCGGCAAGCGGGCTATTTTCAGCATAGGTGATGATCTGGGTCTTGAAGCGGCCATGGATCTTTTCGATTTGGGGCTTCCCATCCTGTGTGTAGCCGATACCCGATCCGACGGCCAAGCACCGGGGCTTGTGGAAGGTCTTGAAGAAAGAGGAATCCCTTTCATGAGAGGCTGGACGGTTTCGACGGCCCACGGAAGCAGGACATTGAAGAAGGTGACCCTATGCACCTTGGACGGCTTGGAAAATCGGGATTTCAAATGCGATCTCCTTGTAGCTTCCGCGGGATTGACTCCGTCGGCAGGGCCTCTTTTCCTGGCCCAGGCCCGAATGTCTTATGACCGTTTCACGGGTTTCTTCCTTCCCGATGAAATGCCTCAAAAAGTTCATGCCGCGGGACGGCTGTTGGGTCTTCAAGACCCTTTGTCTATTGAGGCGTCGGGACGGCTGGCAGGACTTTCCGCCGCCGCAGACTGCGGTGCGCTGGTCAAGGTTCTTATCAAGGAGGCGAGAGAGTTATTGGAACAACTCCCCGGTCCGGTCAGGGGCTCAAAATTCATCCAGGCCCCCGGTTCTGGAAGAAAACGTTTTGTGTGCTTCGACGAAGACGTGACCGTCAAAAACATCTACCAGGCCTGTGATTTGGGATTTGACCATGTGGAGCTTGTCAAACGATTTTCAACGGCCGGACTGGGGCCTGGGCAGGGGGGCATTCCGGGGCACAATCTTCCTCTGATCGTCGCGCAATATCGGCGATATGACGGGGATTCGAGTGACCCTATCCTCCCCACCACGATTCGTCCTCCCCTGGTTCCCGCCTATCTGGCGACCTATGCTGGGAAATCCCGTAATCATCCGAAACGGACTCCCCTGCATGAGACCATGAAAAAGACCCCTGGGGCGGTTTTTCGCAGGACCGGTTCATGGCAACGGGTGCGGTATTTTACTCATGATTTTCAGTGCCGCGAGGAAATCGAGACCGTGCGGAACCACGTGGGGATGATTGATGTCAGCACCCTTGGCAAATTCCGCGTCTTTGGTCCGGACGCACTCCACGCTCTTCAAAGAGTCTATGTGGGAGATATGTCAAAGGTTAAGGAGGGTAAAGTCAAGTATTCAGCCATGTGTAACGAGGACGGATGCCTGATGGACGACGGCGTGGTCGTCAAGACAGGAGAGAATGACTACTATTTGACTTCTTCTACGAACCGGGCCGATTCGACTGCGGAGTGGATACGTTATCACACGCGGTATGAGGTCTGGAATTTCAGTCTGGTCAACTTGACGGACGCCTTTGGAGCGATTAATTTGGCCGGTTCCCGGTCTCGCGAACTGCTTCAAACACTCACCGATGAGGACCTTTCCAATAATACCTTTCCCTATGCGGGATATAAGGAATTCCGAATAGGGGGAGACATCCCGGTGAGGGCCATGAGGCTGGGATTTCTGGGTGAGCTTTCCTATGAATTGCATATCCCGGCCTCCTATACGCGGACGATCTGGGACATGCTTTTGGAGGAAGGACGGCCGTTTCACATTCAGCCTTTCGGGCTCGAGGCCCAGAATGTTCTTCGCCTTGAAAAGGGTCATGTGATTATCGGACAGGAAAGCGAGATACGCAACACACTTCATGACTTGGGACTCGGTTTTTTGTGGAATCGCGAAAAATCGCTCTATAAAACCGTCGGCGCGCCGGCCCTTCATTTCACTGAACGCCAGAATGGACGGATGAAGCTGGTGGGCTTCAGGATGGAAGATCCTCGAAGGCCGCCTAAAGATGGGTCCATTATCGTAGACACCCGGATTCGGGGCCATGTATGCACGGCACGTTACAGCTTTACCCTAGGTCAGTCCATCGGCCTGGCCCACGTGCATTCAGATCTGGCAGACATAGGGACGCGTCTGGAGATATTGGAGGACGATATGGGAAGCAAAAGACTATATGCCGAAGTCGTTCCCACGCCTTTTTACGATCCGGATGGCAAGAGGCTGAAGATATAATCCATGAGAAGATATTCACCGATAGTATTTGAAGAGACTCCAGCCCGAACGGAAGAAAGAAACGGCTGGGAAGTGGTCCTAGAATATGAAGACCAAGGAAAAGGCCCTTTTCTGGTGGACCTGAGTCATATCGGGAAATGGGACGTCCAGGGTGAAGACCTCCCCTCATTGCGGCCCGCGGGTCTTTTTATTCCGAAGGATTCAAAGCAGTGCGCCTTAACAGGGGACCTCCTTTTAAATCTCATCAAATGGAACTGGGCGACCATCTGGCATTTTTCCGTTGATATGCCTGACTTTGCAGAAGAGTATTCGTTCACCAATGTCACAGAGGCCTATGCCCTTCTGGCACTTGTAGGCAAGGAGACCTTTGCCATTATGGAAAAAGTCACCTCCCTAGATCTCCTTTCTCCCATGCGAAGACCGCCGTTTCTGGTGTTGGGACCGGTCTCTCGTGTTAGATGCCAGGTCGTTGTCCTGGCAAGAGACAAAGACAAATCCGCTGTTCTGGTTGCATGTCCGCGGGGTTATGGACAGTCATTGGCACAGGACATTCTGGACGCGGGGAAGGAATGGGGTCTCAGGCCCGGTGGAGAAGAGGCATTTACAGG
>JAFGFY010000262.1 GCA_016930795.1 Deltaproteobacteria bacterium | reverse complement strand
GTTCCCGAAACGCCAGGTCGAAGGCTACCTGCTCTTTATTGACGAGCCGCAGCGAATTTTAATGGTTCCATAGGGTCTTTGCCGCCGCTGTAGAGACGTGCCAAAAGGTTGCGTATTGTTCTCACTTCAAATACAAAGCGAGAGGTGGGATGATTTGACCAAGCCACTGAATGCGGGTTGAAATGCGCACATTTCAAGATGTGCTGCGTGCCGGTGACGGCAGTGCGAAAGCCTTCCTGATATCGACAGAGTAAAAAATTGCTGTCGAGAGCAAATAGAATTGTCCGGTTTTGTAGCACACAATCTGTCCGGTTTGTTATGGTCACTTTTGGAGGTGACCGATGAGACGGACAGAGATGCTACAGGAGATCCGGAAGATGCGATTTTCAGAGGTGTATTTGGGATGGAGCGAGAGGCGGTTGACGCAGGAAGAAGCGGCTCGGATCTTGGATGTGTGTGATCGGACGTTTCGTCGGTATATTGATCGTTACGAGGAGTCCGGGATGGAAGGGTTATCGGACAGACGTCTGACCCAGGCTTCTTTCCGTCGAGCGCCGGTGGATGAAGTAATGGCGGTCGCGGAGTTATATGGACGGAAGTATGAGGGTTGGAACGTGAAGCACTTTTATGGGAGGTATCGAAAGGAGGTGGGGAGTCGGAGTTACACCTGGGTGAAGAACACGCTTCAATCAAGGGGATTGGTTTCCAAGAAGGCGAAGCGGGGGACGCATCGCAAGCAAAGAGACCGGAAGCCTCTGCCGGGGATGATGCTGCATCAGGACGGCAGCAGACATGAATGGGTTCCCGGCAAGATGTGGGATTTGATCGTGACGATGGATGATGGGACGAGTGAACATTATTCGATGTTTTTCCTGGAGGAGGAAGGGACGGCCAGCAGCTTTCGAGGGGTTCGGGATGTGATTCTTCGCAAGGGGTTGTTCAGTTCCCTCTACACGGACCGGGGGAGTCACTACTGGTTTACGCCCAAGGCCGGGGGGAGGGTCAGTAAAACGCAATTGACCCAGTTTGGCAGGGCCATGAAACACCTGGGGATTCAGATGATCGCGGCCTATTCTCCGGAAGCCAGGGGACGTAGCGAAAGGGACTTCCAGACCCACCAGGACCGTCTCGTCAAGGAGTTGGCCCTTCATGGAATCACCGACATGGATGCCGCCAACCGGTATCTGGCCCAGACGTATCTTCCCGCATTCAACGCCGAGTTCATGCAACCGGCGCGGGAAGAGGGATCAGCGTTTGTCCCTTGGGTGGGAGATAACCTTGATGACATCCTCTGTGAACAAAATGAGAGATTGGTTGGCGCCGATAACTGCATCAGCTTTGAGGGGATGAAACTCCAAATCCCCGCAAATCGTTACCGCTGTCATTACGTCAGGGTCACGGTACGGGTCCATCGATATCTTGACGGATCGCTGGCCATCTTCCACGGGCCAAGAAAGCTGGCTGATTATGATCCCAGGGGAAAACTCAAAGAAACGAAAAAAGCGGCCTGATAAAGTCCCTTGAGGAATGCGAACGTCCGCCGCTCTCCTCCTGTTCAAAATGGGTATTCCTTCAAGAACAGAAAAGCGGACAACTCATTTGCTACAAAACCGGACAATTCTATTTGCTCTCGACACAGAGTAAAAAATTGCTTGACAAAAATTAATATTTTTGTAGGATTTTCGCCGTCCAACCAATTTCTTATCAGCTTTCAATCAGTTCCAAGAAGTGCGTTTTGTCCATTGTCTTCTGATTCATGAGTATTGGAAAGATGGAATGCATACGCGCAAACAAGTCGCTAAGGAACAGCACCCTCAACTTTACGTATTCTGCAGCATCTCTCATTTTTGCCCCTGAAAATCTCTTAAAAATTCCTCACAAACCTACACGCCAAATCCATCACACTTTATCCGATAATTTGTTTTCCGATCACTTTCATTCATCGTACACTAATCGATTTTACTGAATGTGCTGAGAAGAAGGAGGTTTCTTATGAGAAAAGAATTAGGTAGACGGCTACTTCAACTTATTACTTCCATTTCAATCTGCATTTTTTCGATCCAAGCAATTGCAGGCGAAGTACCAATCAATGTAGTCAGTCGGGTTGCTAAATCATATTATGGAGCCTTCTTCCACTCACTGGTCAAACCTAAAGTACTTGCCGCAGTAAAAGCCGCGACCCAAGGAGAATCTGCACCAATTCCATTGAGCGATCACAGTGGTCAAATTCTTGCTTATGTCTGGCAATATGCCAATGGCGGTTACATTGTCACTTCAGCAGATGACAGGATTGAACCCATCATAATGCGGTCGGCCACAGGGGTGTTTCCAACAAGCCTCCCCAATCCTATTAGCAATTTCATCGTCTGGGATATATCCGCCCGCCTCAAAGCGTTTGCAACTGAGTCGGACGTAAATCAGGCTATTGCTGAAACGAATGCGGCTAAATGGCGATCACTAGCAGCATCGGATACCAAGAGAATCTCACTCCTATCGACAACGACGTGGGGACCTCTGATAACAACCAACTGGACTCAAGGAAGTCCTTATAACAACAAATGCCCATATATGATTTCCAATGAGCCAACTTCTGGTCGTCGAGTGGTGGGATGTGGTGCCACGGCTGTCGCTCAACTCCTTAATAAATGGACTTATCCTAAGCACATTTCATTCAACTATGAAAACGATCACTATCTCAGGGCAGGAATAAACTTTGATGAAGATGCAGCCAACTATGGTTTCCCAGATTTTTCGACGCTTGATTCTTCTTTAGAGTCAATTGCGTATGATGAATCCGATAGTGAGAAAGCAAACCTTTGCTTTGCGGTTGGACTCAAAATAAAATCATCTTACGGGGTAACGAGCGATGGAAAAAGAGCGACATCTTCCTATCCAGATAAAATCGCCGATACTTTGTGCGACGAGTTTGGGTTTGGTTCAGCAACTCTCGCGTATTCATGGGATACTTGTATAGAAAATGCAATTTCAAACATCAAGAAAGGATGGCCGCTATTATTGGGCATTGAGAATTCGCCTCCGAATGTTAAAGATAGAGTTGGGCACTTTGTTATTCTTGACGGATATAGCGATGATGGATTTTTTCACTTAAATTTCGGTTGGGGATCTTCAAACCCAGAAGATCCTTGGTACAATCTTCCTGATGTCAATACAAGTTACAATTTCGATGCCATATTTTCTGTCATTTATGACATTAATACTTTTTATGGTTGGCCTCAGTATGGATATGATCAGTACAACCGGTTTCATACAGTATACGGAGTTCCCACTTCCTCACCCCACGAGAAATATACTCGTACCACCCGCGAACGCATGAAAGGTTTTATCATCGGCGAGGGGAATTGGATCTTTGCAACGCACAATCCTGAGATTATTAGCGATATTTATCACCCTCATATTACCGTAGTGGATCAATACGGCACATTAGTTCAAGATGTTGAAGTCACGGAAACCACAAGCACCATCAGTCCACCTGTGCAAGCCCCCAACGGCGATATTTTTTTCGGTGCAGGCGACAGCGTGTACAGGTTCCGCCCGCGAAGCGGAAAGGTCGGCCGCTTATGTAAAGATGTTGGGAATAATTTCTATGGAGATCACACCCCCAGGATCGATAGTGACGGAAACATGTATTTTGGGAGTGATACAAAATTAGTTTCGGTCAGTCAAAGCGGAGACTTTCGATGGGAATGGGACGTACCATCCAGCGGAGTGATCTACACGGCGACCCCATCCATAGACAGTGAAAAAGAGAATGTTTACATTGGGTATTGGCAGGATTCTACTGATGAGGCTATTCTCGTATGCCTCAATAGATCGACGGGAACGGTTCGTTACAACAAGGCGTTTCCCGACATTATATCAGCAGATAGGGGTATCCACACTCCAGCCATAGGTACTGATGGAACGGTCTATTTAAGTGTAAGGACGAAAATCTATGCTCTTACACCCGGGACATCTTCTTTTTCGGAAAAATGGGTGGTGGACAAACTGTATGCAAAGTACCAACCGATAGCCCTCGGTGATGATAACTATGTATATACAGAATATTGGACGCAATCGGGAGGGGAATATTACCTCACACTTGCTAAGCTCGATCCAGCGAACGGCAATGTTGTGTGGGAAAAACGAAAACCCGATGTTGGTTCATACAGTGGTTTTCGCCAGCCTATTTACGCTGGGAACGGCGTAATTCTTTTTCCGGTTTATTGGGATTCGTCACCAGATGATACGTGGCAACTCTACGCTTATTCTACCGGCGGCGACTATCTTTGGGAGTATTCCCTTTCCCCCTCTTCCGTCTTTGATATGGCCGTTGCTTCAGGCAATGCGCTCTGTATTGCTAAAAATGACGGCAACATAGTTGCCCTGACAGATGGAAATCTGGGTGATGCCCGGAGCGGAGGGATGGGCTATGCAAACAATTCTCCTCCGACAGTACCCAGCAATATGTCCCCAGCGGACATGTCAGTGCTGTCAAATACTTCCATAACGTTATTATGGTCAGATTCGGATCCGGATGGACATGATTTGAAATATGATATTTTCTTCGGTCGCGTAACAGAAGATGAATCCGGGGGGTTGTTAATACCGATTGTAAGAAATACCACGTCGGAATCTTTTCCTCTTGTTGACCTTACCCCGGGAGCTACATATAATTGGTCAGTCCAGGCAACCGACGGACAAGCACTTAGCTCAAGCCCCATTTATAGCTTCACGATAGAGGGTGTGACTCCGGACACTACACCCGACCAGTTCACCTTTGACACTCAGCCAGATGTGGCATTGAGCACAGTGATTACGTCGAATTCCATAACTGTGACAGGGATCAATACAGCGACACCCATTTCTATCACAGGAGGCACATAC
>JAFGFY010000261.1 GCA_016930795.1 Deltaproteobacteria bacterium | reverse complement strand
TCTTCGGCCATGGTGCAGGCCGCGCGCCCGACGGCCGATGCGGTGGCAGGCAGTGCGTCGGACGCTGCTTCATCCACGAAAGATCCCTTTTCCAGGTGCTTTTCGACCTCGCCGGCTATTCTGTCAAGCACGTGGACTGCCTCAACAGGATAGTTCCCCACAGCGGTTTCATCCGAGAGCATCAGGGCGTCGGTCCCGTCCAGGACCGCGTTGGCCACGTCTGCCGCCTCCGCCCTTGTGGGACGCGGGCTTTCTATCATGGAGCGAAGCATCTGGGTGGCGGTGATGACAGGTTTCGCGGCTTGCCGGGCCATTCGAATAATTCGTTTTTGAACAAGGGGGACTTCCTCAAAGGGCATCTCCACCCCGAGATCGCCACGGGCCACCATGACTCCGTCTACGTTTTTCAATATGCTCTCCAGCCTTTCCACCGCCTGCGGCCTTTCAATCTTGGCGATCAACAACGGAGGGCTATTGACCTGTTTGAGTATTTCACGAACCGGCTCTAGGTCTTTTTCGTGCCTTACAAAAGAGAGGGCCACAAAGTCGACACCCGCATCCAGCCCTGCTTTCAGGTCTTCCCTGTCTTTTTCGGTAAAAGCAGGAGTTCTAAGGTTGCTGGAAGGGAGATTCAGTCCTTTATGGGATTGGATCGTCCCCCCGGCCAGGACTTCGCAGATAACCCTGTCGACCTTTTTGGATAGGACCCTGAGGAGGATCAAGCCGTCGGCCAGGAGAAGACGGTCTCCGAAAGCCACATCTTCAACCAGATAGGGATAATTGACCGGGATAACGGCGGGATCATCTCCCTCAACCGGACTGAGGGTAATCCTTTCACCCGTCTGTAGCACTCTTTCCCCGCCGGGCACTTTCCCGAGGCGGATCTTTGGTCCCGCAAGATCCTGAAGAATTCCGATCTCTCTGCCCACCTCCTTGGAGGCCTCCCTAATAAATTGAAGCGTTTGGATGTGGGAATCGTGGTTTCCATGGGAAAAATTGAGTCGAGCTACGTCCATTCCCGCGAGGATCATGGCCCTGATCCGTTCAGGCGTAGAAGTCTTTGGGCCGATGGTACAGACGATTTTGGTGCTTCTAACCCCATTATTTTCCGACATATTTTCTCCTTTGCAGCCCTCAATATACCATCTCGCCTTCAAAATAACAGTATCAAATTCGGCCGGTGTCTAAACACTCTACCCGCGCAGGATTAAGGTTTAAAAATGGATAAGACTTCTTTCATTCGAAAAAAAGGAAAAATCACTTTTTATCCTCGCGTTTCTGTATTAGAGTAGAACACTATCATTTGAGAAGAGGCTGAGATGATTTACACGGTCACATTGAATCCCGCATTGGATAGGGCGATTACTGTGGAGCGTTTTCTGGAGGATGACACAATCCGTGTGCTTTCCGAGACTGTTTATGCGGCGGGCAAAGGCATTGACGTTTCAAGAGTGATTCGAGAGCTTGGAGGGCAGAGCGTGGCCCTTGGATTCATCGGGGGCTACGACGGTTTGCACCTGGAGGGGTTGTTGATCAATGCGGGTGTCATGACGGATTTCACAAGAATCTCCCGCAACACCAGAACCAACGTTATACTCAAGGAAAATGCCACGGGGAGGCAGTTCGTGATCAGTGCAGCTGGACCGCAAGTAGATGCCGGGGAGATAGGGGAATTCTATCAAAACGTTCGTCAAATCCAGGGCATGGACTATTTGGTCATGAGTGGAAGTCTTCCGCGGGGTGTGACTCCGAATGTCTATGGGCAACTCATTCTTGCAGGTCAGAAACGCGGGGCCTTCATTTTTTTGGACACGGACGGGGCCGCGTTAAAGGAGTCGGTGGAATATCGACCCACGGGGATTAAACCGAACCGTTATGAGCTGTCTCGGCTCATGGAAAGAGACATTGACAGTGAAACTGAGATTCTAGCAGCCTGTAACCAGATCCACGACAAAGGAATCGCCTATGTCCTTGTTTCAATGGGCAAGGAGGGGATGATTCTCTCCACGGTGGAAGAGAAGATCAAGGCGGTAGCACCACCCGTGGAAGTAGAAAGCCCGGTAGGAGCCGGTGATTCAGCGGTGGCGGGTTTTATTCTGGCCCATTCACAGAGCAGAGAATTGGAGGAGTGCGTTCGACTCGCTTGCGCTTCAGGGACAGCCTCGGCCAAAACTCCAGGTACGGAACTATGCCATCGTGCCGATGTGGAAGAGCTCCTTTCTCTCGTGGAGATTTCACATCTCTGAACAAATCCCTAACACATGCGAATACCATTTTTCTTTGTGCCTGGCCGAAATCAAGAATTCAGGGTTCCAATTGAAGATCCCTGCAGTTCCGCTGAAAGCGGGACAGGGAATCTCCCAAATGTAAGGAAATGATTTATTGTAATTCGCTCACTGTGCATTTTCACGAAAAAGGAGCACCTGGAGTTCCTATATCGCGATGACTTCATAATCTCAATTGAGTAGTATTCTCTATGGGTTAACCCCGTTGCGCTTCAATCTGACAACCACGTCCCACAAAATTGAGAATTTTCGGGGCCTTCTCCGTTTTCTTTGATCTTATAATTCACAGTAATATCAGAAGGTTAACTAGGTGGCATATTTGTTGCTCTTGATAAACTGAATATGGGAGACTATAGTCTATTAGAACCGAGGATCCTGAGCTTTCTGTGCTTAGGTGGACACCAACGTCTAATCAAATGGAGGGATAGGGACATGTTAATAAAAGGAAAAACGAAAGAAAAGACAAAGAAAGGAAGGGTCGTATTCTCTCTAGAAGCTCCCGAAGCAAAGGAGGCCTTTTTAGTAGGGGATTTCAATGACTGGAACACCAAGAAACATCCCATGAAGAGAGATAAAAGAGGAGAGTGGGAGAAGACCGTCATGCTTCCTCCCGGCACGTATGAGTATAAGTTTTTGGTGGACGGAGAATGGTGGAATGATCCTCGAAACCAGGCCTTTTCCCACAACTGCTTTGGAACTCAAAACAATGTCATGACCATAAACCCGAAATAAGGGACAGCCGCATTTGCTTTGGCACTCGCCTTTGATCTACGAGGAAAAAAGGTCGCCGCAGAATAATTGCAAACATTCGTAGAGAAAAAAGAAAGTCAATCCCGGAGGTAATGTCCCAGAATCCTTCGGCGGCCATCGATTCCTTCGTCATTGAAGAAGGGAGTGTGTTAGATGGAGAAATAATCGGATTCTCTCGATAAGACATCAGTGA
>JAFGFY010000054.1 GCA_016930795.1 Deltaproteobacteria bacterium | reverse complement strand
TGGGCGGTTCTCAGGCTTTGAGCGGATATCTTGTCAAAGTTTTGGGAGGACCTGTCGGGCTTTACTATCTTGCAGCGGCCCTTGCTGTGCTGGCTGTTCTATTTTTACTCCCGGCTAAGATCCCGATCATAAAGAGTCCAACAGGAATTTCAGGAAAGGATATTGGAGGAGTTATACGTCACAGAGCCATAGTATATACCGGAATAACTCTAATGATATATCTGATAGGATGGCAGGCGATATACGGATCGTTCTCATATGTACTTGTGGACTTCTTGAGTACTCCTGTTGAGTTGCAGTCGATTTTCTTTGCAGTTATTTCAGTAATGCTCGGGCTTGGTACCTTTATATGGGGACCTGTTATTGACAAATTTGGAGCAAAAAAGACGCTGATTATCGCACTTTTGATATCAGCGGCGTCAACTTTCACCATGCTGCCCCTGTTGAATAGCATGTGGGCGTATGTGCTTCTCTTCTGGCTGGCAACACTCGGAGGAGTAGTGGGTGGTCCAGGTGCATCTGTTGTTACCACAAAAAGCGTTAAACCGGAATTGGCCACCATTGGACTTAATATGATGTTTATGTTCGTGATGCTTCCGGGAATCATAGGGGGGTTCCTTGCCGGACCTCTGATAGCAGGTATCGGGCTGTTTGGAATGATACTGGTCGCGGCGATCTTAGAACTCATCGGAGTCGGAATGTTGTTTGGCATTCCTGATATGTAAAAGAGTGAAGGGATCACCCATTAAAAGGCACCTGGGAAAAAATCAAAAGAAGATAACGACAAAGCCATATAACCATCCATTGCGGGTCACAGTTTTAGAACCGCGCTTCCTCTAAACAGGCCCTTATGCAAGGATGAAACAGTAACGAAGGATAAAGATGTATCACTGGCTCTCTCTGCTTTCGATTCAGCAACGGTTTTGGCTCTTTGGAACAATTGCCATTATGGTTGCCATCGTGGGATTCGGCATCCTGATGAACCCATACGCTGAACCAAAGGAATTGGAAAGCTACAGTATTGATATGTCCATAAGCGATATTGCTCCACAACTCGAGGTCACCGGCAAGGCTCTTGCCCGTGAACTGAATCTTCCCCTGGATGTCTCTAAGAAAACGCCTCTCAGCGAGCTGGACGTCAAAGCCGAAACGCTGCAGCATACGATCGACCGCCTCCTTTCTCACCGCGATAACATGCTTAAGTATTATCTGTATGCAGCGCTCGTTCTCGGCGGTGTCGTATATCTCACTCGGTTGGGACGCCCTGACCTGTCCGGTGTCGAGCATAGGCGGAAATGGTTCCCCCGAACGCCTTACATCATCTCGCTCATGGTTTCGGTAATCGTTGCGGGATTCCTATTGGGAAAATCGCCGAATCCCATGGAGGGAGCGGTCAAAGTATTCAAATCCATGGTGGGCCTGTACCCTGATCCAACAGCTAAAGCGGCAGCATTGTTCTTTTTCGTCGCCCTGGCTATTGCCGGCAACAAAGTGATATGCGGATGGGCATGCCCCTTTGGCGCTCTTGAAGAACTGATATACAGCATTCCAATCCTCAAACGGATAAAAAACCGAAAGCTTCCCTTTGTCTTGACGAACACAATCCGCGCAGGCTTGTTTGTAGTCATGCTGCTTTTCTTATTCGGGATTATTGGAGGTCGGAAAGGAACGGTAATCTACCACTATCTGAATCCCTTTAATCTGTTCAATTCGGACTTTGAGACGATCAGCATATCGCTCACGATTATCCTTGCTTTGCTCGGATCGATTGTTGTGTACCGTCCTTTCTGTCAATTCATCTGTCCTTTCGGATTCATTTCATGGATAGCCGAGTATCTTAGCATTTTCCGCATTCGGATCAATAAAGATAGGTGCACTCAATGCGGTGCTTGCATTGAGGCGTGCCCTTTGGCTGCCGCAGAAAGCCGTGTTTATGGAAAAATAGTTACAGCAGATTGTTTCAGTTGTGCCCGTTGTCTGAATGTTTGTCCTTTTGACGCTATTCAATACGGATCTGTCTTTAAGAATGACATAGCAATGCAATCGAGAGAGACTTCGAAATAGCCGCACTTCCAGCGCGTAATCCCGAAACTCCTCATTATATGTGTTAGCCGAACATAACCCAGGGGCGTACACCTTGCTCTTTGAGTGGACGGCTTATCTCTCGCAGTCTCTGAACAGGCCGTTGGGCAGAGAGAAACGAGAACGCAACCGTATGAAACTTGAAATCACTATCAGAACTGAAACAACCAATGACATCGACGCAATAACTGAGGTAACTGTTGCAGCGTTTCAGACCTTGGATTTGCAGCCACACCGAGCAGTTTCTTATCGAGGCGCTGCGCGCCGCCAAGGCCCTTACCCTATCGCGTGTCGCTATTGAAGATCCCTTCAGTCCCGCTGAAAGCGGGACAGGGAATCTCCCAAATGTAAGGAAGTGTTTATTGTAATTCGCTCGCTGTGCATTTTCAATATAACTGTGCTGGAGGCATTTATGAAAGATAAAGAAAAAAAAGAACCGACCTATTATGAACCAGCTTTATCAACATCAGAATTGGTGCGGAAAATATCCGCTCTAGGTATAAAGAAAGCAAATACCAAAGTCTGGCAATTATTCATTCTGGCCATGCTCGCGGGCCTCTATATAGGCCTGGGGGCCCAGGTCTTTCTTGTAGCCTTGGAGCAGGGAATGGGAAAGATTGTCGGAGGGATGGTTTTCAGCGTCGGCCTGGTACTTGTGGTGATAGCAGGAGCGGAACTATTCACCGGCAATATAATGATGATCGTCAGTAGCATACTTTCACTCTATACCTTAAAGAAAATACTCAAAAATTGGATAACTGTTTATGTGGGGAATTTCATCGGATCTGTTCTATTTGCTATTCTGATATGGAAATCAGGGCTGCTCGGGAATGTGGATAAATTATCTGGAGTGGGAATGGTCGCGGCAAGTGTAGCAGAAACCAAAGTAGGTCTCGCGTTCAGCGAGGCATTTATCAGAGGTGTTTTCTGCAATATGCTGGTTATTCTTGCTATTATTCTCGCGACAATAGCAAAAGATGTCATTTCCAAGATTACAAGCATTGTATTGCCTATAATGGTATTCGTAGCATGCGGGTTCGAACACTGCGTGGCGAACATGTATCTTATTCCCGTCGGCCTGCTCGCAAAAGGCGCAGGCATTTTAGAACTATTGGCCATGTTTAATAATATTATACCTGTGACACTGGGCAATATTGTGGGAGGCGTGATCATACTCGTTATACACCCCAACAGGATCAGGCAATTAATTTTCCTATTTCAGCACAGAAAAGAGATGAAGATAGAGTGAATAGATTTCATCTGACGGGCAAAGGGATACCGAATCGGAGGAAGAATCTTGAAAACCAGTTTTATTATTGCCCTCTCAATATTTGCTGTTTCATTCTCAGGCCAGGCCGCGACACTGTCCTTAGAAAGCTGCGCCGCTATCGAAGATCCGGCTGAGCGCCTTGCTTGCTACGACACTCTGGCCGGCCGTTTGCCTGCTGCCACGGCGAAAGCAAGTGGCACAGCGCTCAGCGCGGTTGATCCCGTGGCACCCAAAGCCGACGTCATGGATCCAGCCGCTCCTTCCGTGATGCCAACTGTCCCCGGAGTTGAGCCGACGCCATATGCAGAAGCTATCTTCGGTTTAGAGCATAAACAGAAATCGGAAGAGGAGCCACCTGATGAGCTGCGACTCAAGTGGACCAAGAAAGAGAAAGATTTCTACGGCAAGTGGGTCATTATATTGGAAAATGGACAGGTGTGGCGTCAGACCGATAGCACCCGTTTCAGTTTCAAAAACTCGGAGCAGCGGGTCATTATTTCGCGTGGCCTTTTTGATTCATTCTTTCTGGGAGAGCCAGAGGGCTACAGACGGATCCGTGTAAAGCGAGTCAAGTAACTTGGGCGGGGTGGATACCGATTTCAATTGGTCAATCAATTGGGGTCCGCGAGAAGTCTCTGTTGTGAAAGGAATAATTGCCATTTTTGGCTTTGAAAACAGGCCTATATGGTGGCAGCAGGCCGATCGGTGTTGATCCTGCGGGAAGACACAAAGTTGAGGAAGGCAACCACCGCGCCGCCCAGGAATACATATTTGTAGCCGCCGACACCGCCGCTGGACCATGCCAATCCGCCGAGCATAGGAAGAAAAATCGTGACCACGTGGTCGATGCTTGTTCCGAATGAGAGACTTGGAGAAATATCTTCAGGTATGAGGGCGATCTTTTTCATATAAGTGATCCGAGCCATATACACCGAATCAAGTGTGATATCAACGATATAGCATATGTAGATGAAAAAGACAGCTACGGTGGGTGGAAAAAGATTCTCCGCAAATGCGTATCCCAGACAGGTGAGGAAAAACAGAAACGCTTCCGTACTCAAAACAATTCTTTCCCCCACTCTGTCTATCATGTGGCCGACCCAGGGTTTCACAAATATGCCGATTACCGCAACAATAAAGAATAGCAGGGTCATTTTGGCAACAGGTTGCTTGAATACTTCGACGAGAACCCATGGGCCAAAGGTAATGAAAATCTGTTTTCTGGCGCCGTAGAGCATGCATAGCCAATAATACAGGCGGTACTCTTTCCTGAAGACATATCGCTTCGTCACATGAACGGTTTGAGTCGGTTTGATAAGGCCCAGGAGAATGGCAGATATCACAAACGACACGGCACCGATTGTGAAAGCCGTCCTGAAACTGATATGCGCGAACTCATATAGGGCATAAAGGGAAGCTGAGCTGACAACGATTGCCATATTGCCAACGGAGCTCAGCCTTCCGAGTACTCTCCCCATCTCACCAGGCGTGGCGAAGCTCATTGCGATGCTTCCACTCAACGGCATGAAAATGTGCTGGCCCATGCTGTAGATGAAGATGCTAAAAATGACCATGGTATAATGAGGCGGAATAATCCCCAGGAAAAACATTCCGATGCCTGCCAGCAGGTTTGCCGCTACAGAGATGCGCACATCTCCACCCAGGAATGACATCGCGCCGATTACAATCATCACTAGTAATCCGGGAAGTTCCCGTGGAAATTCCAGCGCAGAGCGCTGAAGGATCATCATGCCGAAATGTTCTTTAAGGTAGTTCGTTAGGGTCGATCCATCTACACTCTGAGCAATTCCCAAGAAAACACCGGAAATAAGAAAAATGAGGAAATCCTTCTCCGAGCCCTTCAAAACTCCTTTGATGGACTTCATCATGAATAATCACCTCAATGGCTCTGAGCCTTATAGGGCATTCCCCTGCGGGGCACGAGCTGAAAATGGACATCAATAGACTTTTTATATAGTCCAAGGTGGCGTTTGAAGGCTGTGAGGCTTGGCGCTGGTTTTAATGACTCTGAGTTTCAAAGTCGCGAAGACTCAAAGAACGGCTTTTGTCTCGAATTGCCTTTTTCGATCGGACCTGGATTAATATCGCCCTGGAGCGGATAATAACTCGCTTTTTAGGCCAGAATATAGGGAACTTCGTCTTGTGTGTCAAAGATAAAGTGTATGCATGTCTGCCCTTGACTGTTGTTGCCTTTTGAGACTATTAACAGCGGTCAACAGCAGACCCAATCCGCGCAAAGATATGCTTTTTCGTCGCTCTAAGGGAGCAAATTTCCCTTCAAGCAAGAAGGTCATTATCTTTCACTCACAGGACGATTACCCCACTTCTTTTCTCATTGGATATTTTACGCGTCGTGACATCATGATGGCTTCAAAGATGAACGAGGTTACCCTACCGACTGAAAGAGGATTTCACTTCCAGTTTGAGACGGAGGATAAATGGGGATATAAGTGGCGCACATGGATGACCGAAATCGAGCTTTCGGGTAATGGGAATTACCTGGGTTCTGGGTAAAATCGAGGGTATTCCAACGATGGTTCTCTTGCTGACCGCAGTCCGGCCCCGTTCTTCCACTGCCTTACAGGACACGCATTCACAAGGGCTGCAATTTCCTATTCTTTCTCAAAATAGAGCCTCTGAAACTCCTTTACAAAATCTCTCAATTTACCCACATGGGTCAGGTCCGTTGTCTGTTTACACTTCATGGCGGAAATCAGCATTTCATGAAGCAATCCCAGCTTCTTGCCGTAGTCTTTCATGTCCGGTGTGATCCTCTGGGTCATAAAATATTGGCTGATAATCTCCTGGATTTCATCTGCATGGTCTTCCTTGTTCATGATCCAGCGGATGAGTTGATTGGAATTTTGAAGGCCATCCATTTGAAGGTGCATGATTTGATTCATGGATTTCTCAATGGTCACAATATGCTCGTTGATCATTTCGATCCGCATTTCATCATCATAAATGCCACAAGGTATCTCGCAGTGACTGAATGCGTTGACAGAAAAAATACAGATAATACAGCAAATTATCAATATTTGTGCATGTATTTTCTTCATATAATCCTCCTCTAGTTTCCCGCTCTCCCATCATCGCAGGGCTCGTCATCCTCATGCGCCCTCATGTGTTCTGCGCTGGGTGCTGTTGTACAATAAGGGAGATCTTCCCGAATCTTCTTCTTCTTACTTTCTTGTTTTTCTCCCGGTTCTTCAGTCTTCTCTTGCATTCCACTCACCTCCTTGTAGAATCTTTTGTGCGCTTTTCTTCGTGTTCAGAAAGTGATAAGAAAATCCTATTTCTTCCATTGGCACTCTAGTCCACTGTTCAGAAAGGACTCCGGTCTCAGGACGGATTGTCGGCCAGGCCTATTCTTGCAGTATCTCTGCTTCCAGATCCTTTATATATTGAGCAATCAGAATGCCGAGATAAATACACGCATTCCCCTCCATACAGGAGTCAGCGTCTTTCTTGTCCAGAAAAGCGTGTCTACGATGAATTCCCTTGGAGAAACTCACCACCCAAGCCTCTTTACCTACGTCAAATTCAAGTCCGGTAGAGAGGCCATAGGTCGAAATTTCAGGATACATCTCCAAGAGCTTCTTTTTCAGGTCCTCTTTCGTATAGCTCATCGCAGACCTCCTCTTCTGATTCCGATAATCATCTTAGTTCCATCATCTAACACAAGATTTCATTCGAATAAGTTTATACTGACCCGGTTTATTCGGCTGCTCCATTCTACCCATTCTTCCGCACCACATCCTCAATCCAGCTCAAAGCAGCTGATACATTTGGAAAGCCGATAGTGCTTGTAAGAAGGATGACGGCATGAATGATCTCCTCTTGTTTCGCACCTGCCTCAAGGGCCCTTTTCGTATGACTGTGAACAGCCCCCTCCGAGCGAATGGCCGCTGCTGCCGCTAATTGGATCAGGTTGGCTGTTTTACTGTCTAGGGGCCCCTCTTCCCGTACAGATCTACCGAGCTGATCTAAGGCCTCCACAAACTTGGGATGTTTCTGTTCAACATAATCAAACCATTTTGGAGTTTTACTTCTAGACATATCGCTCTCCTTTTAGCAAGTCTTTCCGCCATTTCACGCAATGATCCTGAACGGAGCAAGAAAAACGGCAGGGTTAACTTTTCCACAATCCATGAATATTGCAGTATTCGCGGGCAACGATGCCTTCCTTTTGAGTTTGGAACGTGGCCTCTGGTGCTTGCCCCGGTTTTAGGAACTGACGGCAGGATGTATCCCCATCGATGATCTCTATCCACTCAATGTAGTGTTTTTCCTCCATGGGATGTGGGACGCTTCCGACTTTCACTTTCACACCGTCCGGAGTCTTTTCTTTCACCGGCACGTGCTTTTCCTTTGCCGCATCCACCGTGTTCTCGGTGAAAAGCTTCATGGGCGCGCCGCAGCAGACCAGTTCCCCCCCGCCCTCATGCATAACCTCTACAATGTTCCCGCACACCTCACACTTGTATATTTGTCTTTTCTCTGTCATTGAAATCCTCCTTATAATTGGTCTTGAAGTTCTGATTCACACTCTGGCCTGATCAAGGGACAGATTATGTCAAGCCTCTATATAAAATTCCAGGGGCATATCAAGATAGTCTATGGTGTCGCTGGATCTGAATTGAAAATCAGGCATCGCCGATTGGTTGGCTCTTTCATGGCATTCCCCGCAGTTCCAGTACTGCCAGGATGCCTCAATGGCGTAATCCAGACAGTCTCTATAATATGGACAGTAAATATTCCTGTCTCCCTTCTCGTTTTTTGGATTATGCGCTGGTTTCATGATCCTCTCCTCTGCTTTGGTTCACGGGATTCTTCGTTTCCCGGGCCCTATCCGGAATGAATCCTCTTTAGCTCCGACGAATTCTCTCCTCCCTTCTTGTACTCGTCATCGGTCTCAAATACGGCTGTTATAAGTTGAAGTGTATGATCATCCAATTCAAACTCGTCCCAGCCCAGGCGCGCCATTCCCCTGTTCACATCATTCAGCCCCAGATTTGTGTTTGTTGAAATCGTGTTGAACATGTCTCTCACATAAGCCGGTATTAACCCTGGCGCGATGCCTTTGCCCAGCAATCTATCGACCAAGATTTTTGTGATATGATCCATCTTAAATCCTGTTATCTCGTTCAAGAGGGCAGTTTCTCTAGAAGCCTTATCAAGCTCCCACACCTATTTGGATCTTGCTCTTCAATTCGCTCAAATCCGAACTCTTGACCACAAAAGACGCACCCTCTGCAGATTCCGCACCCCATTCGGTCTTTGGATAAGCGGAACACAGGATGACGGGTAGACCAGAATAGAGCTGTCTGATTTGCCGAAAGGCTTCTTGCCCATCAATACCCTTTAGGTTCATGTCCATCACTACGAGATCCGGGTTTTGCCGGCCAATGATTTCCAGTAGTTCTTTATCGCCGTCTGAAGTGATGATCTCGTAGCCTTCGCCCGAAAGCTCCTCCTCATAGAGCAAACGAATGGCCCACTCATCGTCAACAACCAGGATCTTTTTCATGGTCTCATCCTTTCTCCGATATACTTCCTTATCAAATGATGTCTGTTTATTACAGGCGCTACGGCTGTCTTTCTCACCTTATCTCCTGTATTCACTACTGATAGCACCAAATTCTAGAAAGTAAATCAGGTAAAACCCGTATTTTATAGAGAAAAAATCCCTATATTCCAGCGAGTGCGCTCTGGAAATGCCTGATCGAGAAAAACCTTTTCTGTTTACTCGCTGAAATACCTAGATAAATCGGAATGATCTACGCCGTCCGGACTATTGTCTCTGTCCGGTTGGTATTTGAAAAAAGATTATCAACCAGGGCAAAAATCTCGCTAGCTTTTGATGAGGCTTTGGTTAAAAAATGGTCCGCACCCCCCGCCCTCGCAGCCTCTCGATATTCGGGCAAGTCGTAGCTTGTGAGAATGATGATGATTACTTTAGAATTGGATGTCCTTATCTTTCTGGTCAATTCCAGACCATTCTCTCCAGGCAATTTGATATCCATAAAGATAAGATCAGGATCGAAGGCAGCCACTTCATTTAATGCCTCCCTCCCATCTCTGGCTTCTTTGAAGCTCATAGAGGGATATCTGGAACACAAAAGGCTCCTTAAGGCCTGACGAAAACTGTCGTTATCTTCCACGATCAGTGTCTTATGGGTAATTGTTTTAAGAACGGCCATTCTCTAGTCTTTTGGGGCATTCCTGTGAAGAATCCCGACCAAAAGTCGGGGCTTCTTCTAAAGAAAAAGCCAGATCAAATTGGGGGCACATGCCCCTAAATCCACTGGGGCCATTCATCCCCGTGCACAGCTAAAGTGTTATACACGCGCGTTCTGGCTTTTTCACGTGAACATGACCACTTGCAGACCACTTTACGAATCTCCTGTTCTATGGTAAATGGGGTCTTTACGGTATATTGGATGTATAGGCACTGTATTTTCTGAGCGGGTTCTCTAAGAACCTAGAGTTGAATCAACCCTTTTAATCACTCCGTGTTCAATTCTACACTGCTTGTTGAAGCGAAGCGGACTTGTTCGCCCCCGGCGCAGATCTCGCCCTTGATGCGGCTTTTCTGTCATTCACGCGCCCGTCCGCCGCAATGGCTTTGATATGGAGGGTGGAAAAGCGGGAGTCTGGATTCCGGATAAGCCCTTTGGGCTTTCTTGAATGACGACTTGATCCTCTGCAGTTCTGTTATGGGGAGATTTATTTCCCGAAGAGTAGGTCATATGATGGGTCCATATCGTGTCATCATCGCTGAAGATCACACTATCCTCCGTGAAGGTTTACGGGCATTATTGTCCGCTGATCCACGTTTTGAAGTCGTGGCTGAGGCGGAAGATGGGCGTGCAGCAATCGAATCTTGTAGAGATCACCTACCCGACCTTCTGCTCATGGACCTCTCCATGCCCAGAATGAATGGTCTAGAGGCGATAAAAGAGCTCAAAAAACTGTATCCCGCGACGAAGATTATCGTCCTGACGGTCCACAAGACAGAAGAATACATCCTTGCGACACTTCAAGCCGGGGCAAACGGATATGTGCTGAAGGATGCCACCCACTCGGAACTGATGATGGCCATGGAATATGTCATCGCAGGAAAACGGTACCTAAGTCCCGGAGTCTCGGAGAAAGTGATAGAAGGGTATTTGGAGGGGAAAAGGACATTAAAGAGTAAAACAGCCTGGGACACACTGACAAGCCGGGAACGCGAAATTCTTAAACTCATTGCTGAAGGGTATAGGAATAAGGAGATAGCCGACGATCTTTGTATCAGTTCGAAAACAGTGGAAAAGCACCGGGCAAATCTGATGAAAAAGCTGGACCTTCATAATATCGCGGAACTGACTTCCTATGCCGTGGAGAAAGGATTGGTTATCAAATAGTCTTCCGCACTTCTAGGATTCCATCGTAAACCATGAAGCCTTCATTCTTGTTCCTTCTCCTTTTTGGGATTCAATCAGAAATGAGCCGCCTGAAAGCTCCGTTCTCTCTTTCATACTGGTGAGACCGATTCCTTCTTTGACTCCTCCCGCAGCCGGTACCTTCTCCAAGTCAAACCCTACGCCGTTGTCTTCGATAGTCAATTCTATCTTTTCATCAGTCCCTTCTAAATAGAGATCTATGGCATCCGCCCCCGCGTGTTTCGTGACATTATTCACGGCCTCTTGCACGAGCCTGAAAATAACCGTCTTCAGATTTTCCGGCACATCATCTTCTTTGATATTGATCCTTTTATTGATGCGAATCCCTGAAAAAGTCTCTTCCACCTCACGGCAAAACCAGGAAATGGTCGCAAGGATTCCCAGATCATCCAGCACAGAGGGGCGTAGGTCTCTGGAAATGGTTCTCACCTCTTCCACCGCTTCCTGGATCAGAGGGACAATGGTTTCCAATGACTGTGTCACTTGAGCGGGGTGTTCTTGAGCCATTTCATTAATCGCTGTTTCCACGGTAAATTTGATGGCGCTCAAGCTCTGCCCGATTCCATCATGAAGCTCACGAGAAATCCTTTTTCTCTCTTCCTCTTGGGCGCTAAGCAGTTGTGAGGATAGCCGACGAAGCTCCGCCTCTGAACTCTGAAGGGCCTCCTTATCTCGCCTTCGGCAAACAATCTGCCACATACCGTCCAGAAAGAGCCTCAACTGACGGACATCGGATTCATCATACTCTTCTTCTTTGTTGGCCATGGCGCCGATAGCAACGATCCGATCCCCATCAAAAATTGGAACGACCATGAAACGAATGAGTTCCACATGACCTTTTGGATACCCCTTTTTCCCAGGATGTGGGAGGGAGTAATCATTCGAAATGAACGCCTCTCGTTTTCTTATAGTCTCTCCCCAAAGACCTGACTTTTCTATGGCAAAATGTGTTGACTTCTGAATGATTGAACACTCTTCCATGACATGCTTCGACCAAGAGTGAATCATTAATTCTGTTTCCGTCTCATTCATAAATCCGAGAAAACCGATCTCACTTTCTGTTAGTCTGACTCCTTCCTCGAGCACATATTCTGCGACCTCCTGAAAGGATAAATCTGTAAGCAGATTCAGTTTCATTAAGGCCTCGAGTCGTAATTCATCAAGCCGAAGAGCCTGCTCCGTGCGCAATCGTTCGGCGATCTCTTCTTTCAACTGTGCATTAGATTCAGTTAGCTCGAAGGTCCGCGCCATGACCCGTTGTTCGAGTTCAAGCCGTGCCTCTTCCAATGCCTCTTCAGCGCGTTTGTGTTGAGTCATATCTCGATAGATCGTCATCTTTGAAATGGACCCGTCCCTGTGGGTTACGGGAGAATGGGTCACTCGATAGAATCGACCATCCCTGGGGCTGAGGATTTCGACTTCCACATGTTCACCTTGTTCTACCCTCTCATGGACGCAAAAAGGGCATCTTTCCTCAAGCTCATTGATCGCCTTGTAGCAAAGTTCCCCTATGGCGTCACGACCGATCCTTCTCATCATGGCTGGATTCATGTACGCCACACGATAATCAGGAGAACAAATATAGACCGGGTCGGCCATCGCTTCCATCATGGTCCGATACTTCTCTTCACTTTCGCGCAAGATCTCTTCATTCTGTTTCAGATTTCTGAAAAGTAGGTCGTAAGGCCTGACAAGACCCGTCTCTATAATCGCCTTGTATATGAGATAGAAGGAAATGATCTTTAAGTAATGACCAATCATGTTTGAAAAATCATAGGCTCCCACATAGAACGTAAACGCCAATTCAGAACAGATGGTCAGGAAGATGGAAGCGATCAACAGCCGAAAGACACGTTGATCAAACTCCCCGCGCTTCTTATTGAGTAACGCAATCGCCCCTACAAGAATCAGACAGACAAGATACTCGCTGATTTTCTTAAAAGTTGTCAGTCCTATCCCGTCGGCAAAACAAACAGGGAAAATGTCCCAGTAGAAAATACTCCCTAATAGAAGAGTAACAGCTCCTATGTAGATAAAGAATACGGTTTTGACGCCGAATGGTCTGCCAAGAAACAGGGGGGCGATAAGAAGTGAGATGCTTTCCAAATATCTTGCCGCAATCCATAGTTGAGTCGGCAAATCGGTTCCATATCCTTGAAACACGCCCATCCCTGTGTAGCTCAGCGTATGAAGGAGGTCTATACCTGCAACAAAAAGATAGGCGATTCCTGCGAAAAGAAGGTAATTGTTGTCCAGAAACCGACGGGAATTCCAGGCGACCAAAAAAATCCCGCAGGCTACGACAATGCTGAAGACCTCTGCGAGACTATGAAAGAGAAGATAGCTGTAGAGGCTGGTAAGATAGAGACCAACCAGAATGAATAAACCGGTCATTATGGCCACATATCTCTTTAAAATGACGGATTGTTCTTTCATGCCCCACTCCCGCGCTGTAATTTCACTTTTGCGAAGAAGCTCCTTCATGACGAAGCGACTTCCTGTCCCCTACTTTTTAAGCCACCACGGTGGTGCGACCACCAACATGAAAAGATCAAACTCTCCTGTATTAAGAACGCTGTGCGAAGCCCTGTTGCCCCCCTTCCTCCGCCTTTTTGGTTCTGAGGACGGGGGTGGGAATATCAAAGTAGGCCGCTATTTTCTAGAGAAACAGTCATATTATAGGGCCCGTTGAATGACATACAGGATGACGGCTGTGGCCATGACCATCAAACCCGGTTTCAAAACATACTGGTAGCTCTCTAAGAACCCAGCCCTGTAATAGTCCTTTGAGACAAGAAAACAAAGGTGAACGGGTGAAAGGATCATCCCAATGTATCCAAATACATAAGCCAATCCGGCCGTGGACAAGAAATCGATAAGATCGGGGGAGCGAAACATAGGGATAATAATAGGGAATGCCGCCCCGACGAATCCCACCGCTATTCCCGTGATGAGCCCCGAGAGAAAAGGCATGATCAGGATGATGAGCATTGCCGGTATGTGATAGGCCGTAAGTTCATTTCTGATCTGTATCACGGCCTGGCTATCCTCCATCATTCCCTTGAAAATCATGACGGCAAGAATGAGAAATACCATGCTCCATGTCCCTTTGCCGATGATCACGGACAGAAGCCGCTTTGCGGAAACACGGTTGATCCTCCATACCCATACGATAGCGATGGCGAGCCCGGGAAGAAGAGATAGTCCGGAATGTACATCTATTCGAATTCCGAGTATCTCAATGACTCTCAGTAGCGCAGGCAACAAGAAAATGAACAAAATGACCAATAGAATCGGCATCATCTCCCAGATGAACTTCCATAGACCTCCCCAGGAAAAACTTCCCTGCTCCTGAGCTTCGATCTTACCTATGGGTTTCAGAATGAAGAACATGCCGGACAAAACGGACACGGGAGTCATGATAGCCATCATAGCTATGAAATGCCATGTCTTTACTTCCATCAGGGCCACCACAAGAATTACACCCGGGTAGAGCGGCCACCAATATTCCCAGACATGTCGGAACCAGTAGTTGAGAGCCGTTTTTTGTTCCCTTGCGACACCATCCTTTTTAAGAGAGGCCTCTACCATGGGTGCTGAAAAGAGCGCTCCACCCGGCATAGGAAGCAAACCAATGAGGGCAGCCATCACAGAGCCTACCGTGCGACCATCCCTGGAAAGGATGGCAAGCCCCTTAACCATTCGATCCATCTGCCCGGACTTGTCCATGAGACCGCTCAGGATCATGATCAGTCCGACAATAAGACCAAGACTGATGGTCTGCATCTCCGTCACAGTGCCGATGAGGCTCCACCCTACGCCTCCTAACCCAAGCCCCATCCACATGCCGAGAATGAGCGCCCCTGTGATAATCGACAGGCCCAAGTTAAGCTTCATCCGGTTAATTATCAGAATAATACCGAATATGATAAATACCTTTATCAGTGCGGGAATCATCCGTTCTCCCTAGTTGATCAAATCGAGCCATATCATCCTGGCTGTGTTTCCGGATATGGCTCGACCATCAGTCCAATTTGTAGATCCCCGCGGTCCCGCTGAAAGCGGGGCAGGGAATCTCTCAAATGTAAGGAAATCTATTAATCTAATTCGCTCGCTAAGTCCCGCTCTCTGAACGGGAGAATGCGCTCGCTTTACATTTTCATAAAAAGTTGCAAGATGATATCGCAAAATAGTGGCGAATTGTCAACCGAGATACACGAAACCGTCTGTGTCTTTGTAAGGACTTGAACTCAAGAAGACATCACATAAGAAAAGGGGATGGAATTTAATGTGACAAGGGGACAAGCGATACCGGTTTTCAATTCCAGCTATTTTCCGCTCGTCCCCTTCAGATACAGGTGATATAACGATTATCGGCCGCTAATCGAAAAGATCCTCATACAATTACCAGGACGGGTTTTCAGTAGGACCAATCCACTCGGCCATCTGCTCGTTGTAAATGACGCGTTTGCTGAACAGCCATTCCCCATTTACCTTCACCATTTCATCCTCATAGTGTCCGTAGGAATCTAATGTCGCCTTCCGCTCGGGATTATTGTTTCCATAGTGGAACCAGTAGGCCCTTCCTACTGCATTGTCCCCGTCGATCTTCAGAACGATGTTAGTAATGTTGTGGCGTCCTGTAGCGGGATACAGCGCCTGTGCCTCTTCTGCGGCGGGCTTCTCTTCGCCTTCAGGAGGTACCGCGGCAGACTCCTCTTCCCCTACAGATGGTGATTCCATGGCACGTGTCTCTTCCCCTTCAGGAGGTGCTTGAGGCGTTCTTTCGAATATTTTTCGGATATTCTCCCGTCCCTCCCATTTCATCCCGACGATATCCAGGATACCGTCTTCAGTGAACGTCGATAAATACGTGTCCGCGTCGCCGAAATCCAGGGCAAACATGTAACGGGCCTGAAGGTCTTCAATCTGAGCACGATCTTCAGCATAACTGTTGATTTTGATGTTAGTCGGTTCGCAGGATATAAGAGCTACCATTGATACAGCTGTCATTGCACATAATAACGATCCTATCCATTTTCGCATTTGATTCCCTCCTCTTAGAAGTTGTGTGATTAGATCCTTGATAGGAACTCCCCTTTATTAACGGCACGAATATAGGATAATAAGGCTTGAGTGTCAATACAGGCCATGTTCAATCCAATTATTCAGGCTCATAGAACTCAACGTCAAGATCCTCAAGCTTTTCAAACATAAAAGCCCTTGCATCAGCTATCGCTTGATTGTATAGGGGTGGGCCGAGTTGTTTGATGAAAAAGTCTAATAGCCGTTCAGCGCGATATTCACTTAACTTTTCGTCAAAGCTCTCCGCATAAAACTCTGTCAGCAGCTTTATGAGGGTTGTTCTGCGATCAGAGGAGAGCTTGATGCGCAATGGACTGTCGATGTTCTGTTTTGACATTGAAGGCCTCACTTCCATTAGACCTTTTTCAGTGGCTCTTT
>JAFGFY010000053.1 GCA_016930795.1 Deltaproteobacteria bacterium | reverse complement strand
GAACAAGCAATCGCTCCTCTCGTTCGAGACCTTGAGGCGCTCGAAAGGCTTGTGGCGAATGACCTATACGCCTTGTCGCTCCTCCCGCACAAAACAGCGGGATCCGCGATGCGGCGCCTTACATCTCATACCTTGCTGGTGATCAGGGATAAGTCCAAACCACTTGATTTGAAAGAATATATCCATATTAGATGGTGGATTTTGGCAGCCTGAGGGGAAACCCTTATTGATGAGAGTGAAAGCCCTGATATTGGGTTAGGGGATGGGATAGCCCCGATCATCCTACTGATGGGGGTTCGTTCTGGTACTATTCCAGATTCACTGCTATGATAAATGGAGTTAGGCTTTTACAGAGTCATTTTGATTTTTTGGGTAGAATTCATTATAAGAGAACACTTGAGATATAGAAAGTCGGTTGAAAGCCCCCCTTTTTGGAGAGATTATGGCAAGAATTGATGATTACAAGCAGGCACTGGCCCTGGGAAAGAAGGAACTCTCGGACAAAGACCCTCATCTTGTAGCGGACTATGCAGGCGCTGATATGCGCGAGGGTGAAAAAGAGAATTCCTGTATGTGTTTGGACTTCTTGAACGAAGAGATCCTTATCTCTTGGCCGGACCTGGAGTTCTCCTACAACAAAACCCCTGAGAAGGAATTGCCTATTCAAGAGAAGATCCTGCTCCTGCATTATCTTTTCGGTGCATGGGCTTCAAGAGGCCCCGCAGTCAAAGGAGAATGGATCTCTTTTCAGGAGGTACCTGACGGGAAATTCTATTTAGACGCCTTCCACAGGCGAGCAATAGGTCCTCTGGTTCTGGCCTTTGGAGAAAAGCCTGAGCTGCTCGAAAGACTCGCAAAGGAATCGTACCGGGCGGTTCCCACGGATCAGGGAGATGTCTCGGTCGTGGTTCAGGCGCTTCCGCTGGTGCCGGTAGAATTGATCATTTGGGCCGGAGATGATGAATTTCCACCCAGCGGCAATATCCTGTTTGATCGAAGCATTATAGGGATTATTTCGGCTGAAGATATGGCCTGGCTTTCGGGCATGATTGTGTATCCTTTGATGGGCATGGCAAGCAGATAGGAGGCTGTCCGAGAATGCCCTTTTTCCCAGACTCTTTGTCATGTCCGAATATAGAATTCTAGTATTGTCGAGAAAGGAGCAAGCTATGTCGAGTGAAAGACCGTTGGTTGGTGTGGTCATGGGGAGCACAAGCGATGTAGATATCATGAAAGGGTGTGTAGATCTGTTGAAAGAACTCTCCATCCCCCATGAAGTGAAGGTGATTTCAGCACACAGGACACCCGCCCGCGCCGTCGAGTACGCGAAGTCGGCCGCCGAGCGCGGTATCGAAGTGATCATAGCCGGGGCAGGTTGGGCCGCTCATTTGGCCGGCTTCATTGCCGCGCATACGACCCTGCCGGTGATCGGAATACCCATAGACTCTTCACCCCTCAATGGGATTGATGCCCTCTTGTCCACTGTTCAAATGCCTCCTGGAATACCAGTCGCCACAGTCGCTCTTGGCAAAGGCGGTGCGAAAAACGCGGCTGTTTTGGCCGCACAGATATTAGCACTAAAACATCCATCTGTTGCGGCAAAATCAGAGGCCTATCGCCAGGGCCTGACACAAGAGACCATCGAGGAGGCGGAGAGGTGGGAAAATGACCCCACGGGCGCTTGACGCGGGAAAAGGCCATAGGATTGATTTGAACAAGGCCGCTTCAATCATTCGCTCCGGTGGTGTCGTAGCCTTTCCAACAGAGTCGTTCTATGGTCTGGGCGTCAGTGCCTGGGATGAGAAAGCCATTCAGCGTCTATTTACTATCAAAAAGAGGGAGGAGAATCAGCCCATATTACTCTTGATTCCGTCAACGAGCCTTTTGAATCAATATGTGATCCGTATTCCTGATATCGCGACTCAAATGATGGAGAAATTCTGGCCGGGTGGCCTGACCCTGATCTTTGAGGCCAATCCGGATCTCCCCCGCTTATTGACCTCCGGGACGGGGAAGATCGGCCTCCGTCTCTCCAGCCATCCCGTGGCTACGGCACTGACTAGGGCCGTGGGTGCTCCCATCACCGGGACAAGCGCCAATATTGCCGGGCAGGCTGAGTGCTCAAGTGCAGAAGCGGTTCGCCATTCTTTGGGCGGAAGTGTAGACTTTGTCCTTGACGGAGGTGAGACGGGGGGGAAAAAGGGTTCCACTGTTATGGACATTACCGTCGATCCTCCCATGATTCTGAGGGAGGGGATGGTCACTCGAGAACAATTGGAAGCGTACATCAAATGACAACCCTGTCACTTTGAGTGACAACCCTGTCACTTTTTGAGTGACAACCCTGTCACTTTTTGAGTCTGTTTGACAAAACCTCCCTGATCTTTTCCTGGATTATCCAGTTGCCTTCCATATCCCTAAATACCTTGACTTACACAATAAATATCCCTTATCATTCCTCAGGCGCTTCTGATATGGAAGGGGCCATATCTGTTTGATCCCGATTGTTAGGATCCAGACAGCGGATGTCAATATTCCGTATTTGCCTATAGGCCATCCAAGAGGATGATAATAGAGATCACTGGAGAGACCGTGGGAAAGAGACAAAAAGAGGTCAAGGCCAACCTGGAATATCTAAGAAAGCTATTTATCATGCCCGATTCGCCCGATAAGTTCGTTGAATTCGGGCATGAGCTTTTGGAGATGATCCATGATTTCTTTCAGGAGAAAGGGGGGATTCACAGCAGTATCACGCTGCCAGAGCTTAGCGGGATTTTTAATCAGACTGCGCTTCCGGACAGTCCGCATCTGATAAAGGATGTTCTGAGTGAAATCAAGGAAAAAGTGACGGCCCATTCCGTGAAGGTGGGCAACCCCTACTATATCGGACACATGATCAGCGCTATCCCTTATTTCATGATCCTCATGGAGATGATCATTGCGGCCCTGAACCAGAATCAGGTCAAAATTGAGACTGCCAAGGCCTCAAGCTTTGTCGAACGGGAACTCACGGCCTGGCTCCACCGGTTGATTTTCAACAGAGGCGATAGATTCTACAAAAAACATATTCAGAATCCGCGGGTGGCGCTTGGTAATGTAACCTCGGACGGCACCATCGCAAATCTTACGGCCCTTATGGTGGCCAGAGAAAAGGCCTTTCCGCCTGAAGGCGATTTTCCAGGTGTCAGAGCGGCAGGTGTTGAGCGTGCCTTGAGGCACTACGGGTATGGAAGGGGGGTCGTGATCGTCTCAATGCGGGGGCATTATTCCATACGAAGAGCAGTCAATATGCTCGGCATGGGTGAGGAGAACGCTCTGAATATAGGGGTGGATGACTGCAATCGAATGGATTTAAGAAAGCTGAAGCGTAAGATCAAATCTTTGGCAGAGAAGAAGGGCTCTAAGAGGACAAAAATCATTGCCATTATCGGCATTGTCGGAACCACGGAGACTGGAAACGTGGATAATCTTCAGGGTATGGGAGAAATAGCCCGTGAGGTGGGAGCCCATTTTCACGTGGACGCCTGTTGGGGAGGGGCTGCCCTGTTGGTAGAAGAGTATCGGGAACTCTTCAAAGGCATAGAGGAGGCGGATTCAGTCTCATTGGACGCCCATAAATTGCTCTATTGTCCCATGACTATGGGCCTTGTTTTGTTTAGGTGCGAGACTGACCTCAATCATCTTTTTCAAACCGCTAACTACATTATACGCAGAAATTCTGTGGATATAGGAAGGTTTACCATCGAAGGATCCCGTCCCTTTGCAGCTCTGAAACCTTGGGCCGCCCTGAAAATCATGGGCCGTGAGGGCTATGCCCTGCTTTTTAGGAGCGCAAAGGAAAATACACTTTTTCTTGAAGAGATGTTGGGAGAATGTGGAAACTTTGAAATTTTGAATAATCCCGAACTCTTCATCCTGAACTACAGGTTTATTCCACAGATCGTCAGAGATCAGCTTCATGAATGGGAAGAAATGAAGAAATCCTCGGGGGGAAAAATACAGGCGACAGCACTTGAGAAACGGGTGAGGAAGGTGAATCATTTGGTGAATGCGTTGAACATCAAACTCCACAAGGCTCTCAGGTTGGACGACACGACTTTTGTGTCAAGAACAACTCTAGAGGCAACGAGGTATCGTCCCCTTAAGATTGTGGTGCTGAGAGCTGTCCTGATCAATCCACTCACAGACCGATCTATTCTGGAAGAGGTTGTCGCAACCCAGAACCGCATCGGGCTGGAAATATGGGAAGAATTCAGACCTGCCTATAATAGGACCATCAAAGAGTTGGCCTAATTTAAAAGGCGTAATAACCATCCCTGCAAGCCTTTCACATTGGACCGGAAGGTCCGTTACCCAGACGAGAATCCGTTGATTGATTATCCAATTGAATAGGTCCCCTGATTCTAGCAGGTTCTGAAGATGTCAGGGTGAATATTAAGATATTGGACATTTCTATCGTTGATCTTAATGTCAAAAAACTGAAAGAAGTATGGGAAAATGGGCGAAATTCCATTTAAATCGACGGAAATCGAGCAAATTGGGAGATAGGGTCTGTGAAATAAATTATAAACAAACCAAATATAATATATAAATATATGAAATTATTAATAAAATATCATTATCAATCACTGCTTTATAATGGCTGTATTTCGATAAAATATCAACTATGTTTATGATAACTATGGAATTAATCAGGTGTTAGGAATTTGTTAGAATTCGGATGTTTTCTGCATACTGTTAGGGTTGACAGATTCGAAG
>JAFGFY010000260.1 GCA_016930795.1 Deltaproteobacteria bacterium | reverse complement strand
GTCAATACAATTAATGAAGAGCTCGATTTCATGGGTGCCTCTCTCTTTTCTTCATCAGGCAGAGATTATGCTACCCTAAGCCTGAAGGTTTTAAAGAAAGATCTTGACAAGGGATTGGATCTCTTCATGGATGTGCTCACTCAACCCACTTTTCCCGAAGAGGAAATCCGAAGGGAGACAGAGAAGACCCTTGCGGCCATTCAATCCGAAGAAGATCGGCCCGATGAAGTTGCTGAAAAGGAGTTTCAAAAGACCCTCTTTGTCAATAACCCTTATGGCCATCCTGTCGAAGGAACAAAGGATTCTATTCCCAAGCTCACACGGGAAGCGGTCGCTCGATTCTATCGATCCTATTACCATCCTAATAACGCTATTCTGACAGTGGTAGGTGATATGACAGCTGACGAGGTGAAGACCAAGCTTCTCCCCCTTCTCGAAAAATGGCCGACAGGTCAAATTCCCAAACTGCCTTTCACAACCAAGTTTGAAAAGGAACAGAAGACAGTGAAGATCAACCGGCCCATTACCCAAGCCAACATTATCCTTGGCCATGCTGGAGTAAGCCGGAACAATCCAGACTACTATGCCCTCACGATCATGAATTATATCCTTGGAGGTGGAGGTTTCGCCTCCCGATTGATGGAAGAAATCCGTAACAAGAGAGGTCTTGCTTACTCTGTGGCATGCTACTTTGTCCCCGGAAAATATCCGGGTTCTTTCCAGATCACTCTCCAGACAAAAAACGCTTCTGCCCGCGAGGCGATCACCCTCTCCCTTCAGGAGATGAAGCGGATTCGAAAAGAACTGGTCTCAGAGAAAGAGTTGGAGGGGGCAAAAAAATATCTCGTCGGTAGTTTTCCCATGCGGCTCGATACTCAGAGGAAGCTGGCGAATTTCCTCACTCAGGTGGAATACTATGGGTTGGGTCTCGGTTATCCCGAAAAGTACCCTTCCCTTATCCGATCCATCACACGGGAAGAAGTGCTCCGAGTTGCTAAAAAATACCTCCACCCTGAAAAATATGTGCTCGTCATCGTCGCCAACCTGAAAGAAGCAGGCATGGAATGAGGAAGAAGCCTAGCGTTGGCATTCAATGCCGACGAAACCATTCCACGCCTCCATGAATGAGGGCGCTAAAGTACCTATAAAGTTCAGATTGACACATCCTCTCATAATCGTTAAACTATCTTTCAAGTTACGAATAAACCATAATATTCCATTCAAATGACTGCAAAAAAAGAGTACTGGCAGATCAACACAGCACGAATTGCCGACGAAATCCGTTCGGCAGCCTCAGAAGCCCGCACTGAAGAGGATCTCAAGATGCGGGTTGAGCCGATACTTCGAAGATCATTCAAGGATATTGGCATAGATATCGATATTGTCGCCTATGAAAAGGCAACAGCCCTCAAAGCAAAAATGGATGCTGTCTATGGTTACCTGATCATTGAATATAAAGTGCCTGGCAAACTGGCCACGCCCCCTGGCCAAAGGGAAGCTAAGAAACAACTTCAACGATATCTTTCAGAAGAAGCTATCAAATATCAACCTCAAGACGAAGCGTTCCTCGAAAAGGCCATCGGCGTATCCATTGATGGCCATATGATTATGTTCGCCCGTTATACCCGGATGGCCAAAGTTATTTCTACACCCCTCCCTATTACACCTGACCAGCGAGAGTTATTTCCTGAAAAAATCGCGAGGGCTGGATTTCACTTCTTGGGGCCATATCCGATCACAAAGGATAGCCTTACAAACCTCCTCATTTTTGTTCGGGCCGCTGCCAGGAGACCCCTCACCGCAAAAGATCTCAGTGAAGTATTTGGCCCGGAGCATGATGTCGCCCGCCAGGCTGTATCGGAAATCTACTCTGCGGTCATGAGAGCCCAGAGGCTCAGTGCTCCATCAAGGGTCAAGGCTTTCTTTACTGAGTGGGACAGAATCTTCGGAGTCGTATATGGTCAGGAGCTTGGGAAGGCTGAAAAGACTGCTGAAGAAACAGCCCACCTTTATCAAATGCCAGGCGGTGTTAGACTCAAACAACTTCTCTTTGCCATACATACCTATTATGCTTTCCTCATGAAAATCATTGCCGTTGAACTTCTCTCTATGCAGAGGGAAAGTACAATTACATCTTTTGTAAGAGACCTTGGGGCATTGGATGATGATGCTCTTAAGGAAAGATTGACACGGCTCGAATCCGGCGCAGATTTCATTGATCAGGGAATTGAGAATTTCTTGGAGGCTGATTTCTTCCGCTGGTATCTTGATGGCTGGAATACATCTCTTGCCAATGTCTTCCGTACCATTGTCCGTGCCTTATCAGCTTTTGAACCAGCGACACCGATTCTGGAACCCGATTGGACCCGTGACCTATTAAAGAAGCTTTATGAGATGATCGTTCCCAGAAAGCTCAGGCATGACCTCGGTGAATTCTATACGCCTGATTGGCTGGCAGGGTACTTGATAGATCGCAGTGGTTACCCGGGAGACCCAAATATCCGATTCTTAGATCCGGCCTGCGGATCTGGCACATTTTTGGTGGATGCTATTCATCGTGTGATCGAGAAGAGCAGGTTAAGAAAAAAGATCGATTGGGAAAGTATCGGGAGGCTCATTCTCAACAACATTGTAGGATTTGATCTTAATCCCCTCGCAGTCCTCGCCGCCAGAACAAATTATCTGATCGCTTTTGCTCCATTTATTCCGTTTGTTAGACCTATTTCCATTCCCGTCTATCTTTGCGATTCAGTTTTAGCACCCACCCGGGCAAGCAAAGAAGGCGAACTCGATTTTGGACGTGTGGCATTTTCGACAACCAAGGGTGATTTCTTATTCCCATCTGACATGCAAGATAAGGAGAAGATCGACCACTTTACCTATTTGATTGAAATTGGCCTGAAAGGCAAACAAAGTCCCGAAGATTTTTCAACCCTTTTAAAGAAAAGACTACCGCTATCTGAGGGCGGGATAAAACTCCTTTTAAGAGTTTATGCTCGTATCAGAGAATTGGAAGAACAAGGGGAGAACGGAATCTGGGCTCGCTACATCAAGAACGCGTTTGCTCCTGTCTATCTGGCACGCTTTGATTACGTGATTGGTAATCCTCCATGGATACGATGGGGGTATTTGTCTGACGACTACCGGAAAAGGACCTTCGATCTCTGGCAACGATACGGACTTTTCTCCTTAAAAGGCCATGAAGCGAGACTGGGAGCAGGAGAAAAAGATTTCTCCATGTTATTTACTTATGCCTCATCCGACAATTACTTGAAGGAAGGCGGAAGACTCGCCTTTCTCATTACTCATGAGGTTTTTAAATCAAAAGGGGCGGGGGAAGGATTTAGGAAATTTGAAATCGAGGATAAAAAGATACCACTCCGTGTCACTCTCATGGAGGATATGGTAGACCTCAAGCCTTTTCAAGCAGCGAATAAGACCTCTTTATTTGTTTTGGAGAAAGGGAGACCCATTTCTTATCCAATCCCTGTACTCATTTGGAAAAGACTTCCTGGAACTGGGGCCATTTCAGGGGATTGGCCGTTATCTGAAGTAATGGCTCACACAAAACGTGGTAAAGTGAAGGCCGTCCCTGTTGACCCATCCAGAGTTAACTCTTCATGGCAAACAGCCTCCGTCTCTTCTCTGAAATGGTCTGAAAAGATGAAAGGGGAAAATCCGTATAAGGCCCGGCTTGGGGCGAGGGTAGAACCCTATGGCATTTTTTGGCTTCGGATAAAAGAGGTTCGGCCTGATGGTCTTCTCGTTGTTGAAAATATGACGGAGAGGGGAAAGAGAGAGATTCCTTCAACCTCTGCGGCTATTGAAAAAGATCTCGTCTACCCCGCCGTCAGTGGTGGAGATATTGTTGAGTTTGGGGTGAAGGATAATTTTTATGTTCTAATTTCTCAAGATCCCACAAAACGCCTTCCTTATCCCGAGGCATGGATGACTTCTCACTTTCCATTAACATATGCCTACCTAAGACAGTTTAGAGACGCACTTCTATCAAGGGGATCAAAAGTAGTTCGAGAACTTGCTCAAGAAACGGAATTCTATGCAATGTATGGAATTGGCGAATATACTTTTGCTAAATATCGCGTCGTTTGGAAACGAATGGCATCAAAAATGGCTGCTGTGGTTCTTTCCAGGCTTCGTACCGATTTTGGGTTGAAAACAGTCATTTCTACGGATACGACCTCTCTTTTCTCTGTCGAAAATGAAGAAGAGGCCCATTACTTATGTGGAATCCTGAACTCAAAGGTTGTTGATGAGTATATCCGAAGCTTCTCCTCTGCGGGGCGAGGTTTTGGAGCTCCATCTGTAATGAATAACCTTGCTATTCCCAAGTTTAGCAGCAATAATAGGATTCATATAAAGATCTCAGACCTTTCGCAAAAAGCTCATAATCTGGTGACTCAAGGAAAAGGGATCGAGAAATTGCAAGTAGACTTAAATGACGCAGTGGAACGACTATGGAATATAAAGTCCTAACGCCCTCAGATCAAGGGTATCCAAAACCCTTGGTTGACCGCCTTGGAAAATCTGCTCCAGAACAAATTTTCTTTACAGGTCCTTTAGATTTTCTTAAAAGGTTCACCATGGCCGTTATTTCAGCCGACTCAATCACTGGCCTAGCCCTGATGGCTGCGAATCAGTTGTTATTCACCATCCGCGAATATGATCTCAACTTCATTGGCGGATGGCATTCTGTGATGGAAACGGAGATATTCCGCCTCGGACTATTTAGGAAAAATCTAACGGTGACTTTATTTACGGCAAAAGGCCTAACCCGTGAAACCTTTGATTCATTCCTCGAGACAAGATTCTATCCGCCCCTCCATGAGTTTCCAGAAAGGGAGGAGTATTTCCGAAGGGCAAAGGATGGAAGATTATTGATGCTTTCGGTTTCTCCTCCTGAAGAAGCAAAGATGAAACGACCCAATATCATAAACAGAAACTGGCTGGCATGTGTACTCTCAGATGTAGTTTTTGTTCCCTTTGCAGAAAAAGGAACAAAAACCATTGCATTGACCAAACGAGTTCTTGCTTCTCAAATTCCTATCTTTACAACAGACCATGAGGATAATAAGTCGCTCCATCAGTTAGGGATTCCTGGCCTATCGCGAAAGTCGGTCGGTGATTACCTGGAGAGTTTGGGGGCACATCGGGCAAGCTCCATCAAAGAAGACCAGAATCAGATAGTATTGCCTGAACCAGCTGCTGAACAAGATAATAAATCCCCCAGATTTATTCAGGGAAAATTGAATTTTTGAACCAAATCAAACCCTCTCTGTCTCCCTTACATTTCCACCCTCACCACAACCTACTCCCATCAAGGAAGAAGGAGAAATACCAAGAAATATACTTCTTGATAGATAGAAAGAACTGGGATAATATAAAAATAAATTTAATTAAATAGAGATCTCGAAGGGAGGAAGAATGATCAACGAAAAAGAACGTCTGAATGCTCTGGAGGTGGCTCTCAATAATGAAACGAGGGAGCGAGAATTCTATCTTGAGAATGCCAAAAGGACGAAAAACGCTCTTGGCAAAAAAATGTT
>JAFGFY010000259.1 GCA_016930795.1 Deltaproteobacteria bacterium | reverse complement strand
GATGCCAAAGCCATCATCCCAATCTGCCGACCCCATGAAGGTGTGCCACTGTCTGACGCCGCTGCTGTTGAGCTTGGCGGCAAAGGCGTCATAACCGCCCGCGTGGGCGTTCACCGGCGAGCCCCAGGTGGCAGTGCTGGATCCAGCCACGTATACGTTCCCGCTCCCGTCCACTGCGATGGCATAGCCTCCATCATAACTTTCCGACCCCATGAAGGTGTGCCAGGTCAAAGCAGGATCGATTGTCACCGAGTATGTGGTGTCGTATTGACCCAGGGAAAAGCCCACCACAGGATTGAGCCCTGTAGAGTCAAAAAGGAAAAAGGTGACCTCAACCGGAATACGCCGGCTATTGATCTCCTGCCACGCAACAGGGGCGGATTCGCGCATATGCCCGGTTTCGTACTCTATCCAAAGACTGCCTCCGGCTTCAATCTCCACCGGAGCGTTATAGCGTAACCGGACCTGACTGACGTCCGCGCCTGGTTCGAGCAGGTAACTGCTCTGTGCAATGCTTCCGGCCACGTGGTCGTAGTTCAGGCTGATCCCAGGCCATAGGTCGGCATAGGTAACCCTCCCCAGCGGTTGCGCCGGCCCATCCCCCGATAATTTACCATCGGCCATTGGGGCAACACCCGAGTGACCGACAAACTCAACTCTGAGCATGTGATCACCGGTTGCGACATAAACACCCTCAGCATCAAAACCCAGTACGTGGCCTCCAGATGTAAATTGCAGCAATTCGGATTCCATTGGCTTGGCGGCTTGAGCGGCATGCTCCGCTATTAAGCTAAAAGCTAAAACCAGCAATGCAGAAAGGAAAGACAAATGCAAACGTCTTACAAAAATATGGCGGTTGGTAGATCGGCTCATAATAAGATCCTTTCCTCAGTTTAAGGCCGAGAAAATGAATGGGTTTGTGAAAATAAAATAGCCAAACTGTACACGATGCGACCCTAACGATATCACCCTCGATAATCCGGCTGTCTTATCTAATTGAGAATCAGAAAAACAGCTTGCAAAGGTTTCCTTAAGACCCGTGGTTTTTGATTCTAAAAAACACTTTGTTTGTAAAATACCTATAAAAGCCTCAAAAGAATGTCAAGTCATTTTAAAATCGTAAAAGGGGACATTGGTCCCATAAATGTGAAACGTTGGTTCCAAAACAGCTTATGACGGTTCGAACGGTACAACTTTATTTCTGATCCCTTCACCTAGCATTCGTTAACCTTTCCCCAAAATCCTTAGGATTGATGGAGTACACCTTGTCAAAAACCTGTTTGGCGACTATGATAGGAAGTTGGTAAGAGCGACCTAACGGAAGACTTTGAAAGGAAAGGAATAGAGGAGATGAATTTCATCAAAGCGGTTGAATCGGCGTGGAAGAAGAACAATTCCCTCGTGTGCGTTGGTCTTGATCCATATATTTCAAAGATCCCGGCCCATCTTCGAGGTCTGGAGAATCCGTTATTCGAATTCAATAGGGCCATTGTGGACGCGACATCGGATCTGGTTTGCGCGTTCAAGCCACAGATGGCTTTCTATTCCGCTTTGAGGGCCGAACAGGACCTTTTGCTGACCATAAATCACATCCATGAAAACCATCCGGGCATCCCTGTCATCCTGGATGCTAAGCGGGGGGACATCGGGTCCACGGCTGAGATGTATGCCAAAGAGGTATTTGACCGCTATCAGGCTGACGCCGTAACCGTGAACCCTTATATGGGGGGGGACACTCTTGAGCCTTTCCTGAAAAAAAAGGACAAGGGAGTGATCATTCTATGCCGGACGTCGAACCCCGGTTCGCGAGACTTTCAGGACCTGGAGTCAAATGGAGAGAGGCTTTATCAGATTGTCGCCCGTAAGGCTTCAACCGAATGGAATATCAGCAACAACATTCTCCTCGTGGTGGGGGCGACTTTCCCTGAGGAACTTAAAGCAATTCGATCCATAGTTGGTGAGATGCCTCTTCTGGTCCCGGGTATCGGGGCTCAGGGAGGGGATGTTGAACGCACTGTCACGAACGGAAAGACTCAAAACGGCACAGGGATGATCATCAATTCTTCCCGCGGGATCATCTACGCCAGCCAGGGAGATGACTTTGGCGAGGCCGCTCGAAATGCAGCGAAGATGTTGAGAGATGAGATTAATCGATGGAGATGATAAGAACAAGGTATAAGGTATAAGGTATACGGTGTAAGGTATACGGTGTAAGGTGTAAGGTCGATGGTGTAAAGTGTGCGATATAGGGTCTTAAGTTGAATGATGCGAAACCAGCTCAAACCTTCGTCTATGTAGCATTCAAACTATGAGCTTCAAACCATGAACCCTAAACCGTAAACCGTAGACCTTAAACCTCTCATTTTCCCTATCCCCACAGATGGGAGAGTTCAGGGGGAGGCTTGGTGGGACTTCCCGTCTCATCTTCGCCGTAATTGCATTCCGATAACAGCTTCAGGTCTTTGAGGACTCTCTTATCTCCCTCAAAAAGCACGGTTTTATAGCCTTTTCGGGCAATCAATCCTCCGGCCAGCGTGATATTCAATACATTGCCGGCATCATATCTATGTCCGTCCACGATGATAAAGACTTTTGTTCCATAATATTTCGCGCATTTCGCGACCAGAGTGGCAGGTCTTAAGTGGAAACCGAGCTTTTGGGGAACTCTCAACTCGCAGGTCTCTCTCTCCGTGTATTTTGCCAAAAGGCCGTTGGCTAATTCTTTGCCTGTTTCCAGGTAGCTGTTGGCGTAATAGATCGCAAAGTTCATCACCGTATTAAACATGTCAGAGGCGTCAATGATCGCCGTTATTCGAGACCTGGCTTTTTCATATTTCAAGGCAAGGACATGTCTTTGATACAAATGGGACAGCCAGTTGACTATACTCAGCAGATGCAGGGGGATGGAAATATGACCTCTAAGCATCTTTAGCGCTTCATCCTGCGATTCCAGCGGAGTGTGTCTTATGGAATGATCATAGCCGGACTCAAGGTTATGGATGAGGGCAAGGAGTTCTCTGGACATTTCCTCGTTAATCCTATCGGGTATCGCATCTTTTGGGTCTCCTGAGAAACTCTCTTCGGGATCCCAACCAAAAGCGGCGAACTTCTCAATGACAATGAGGTATTCCGTGGCAATCTTGACCACGATTTTTTGAACATCAAGATCTTCTTCCTCATCTATGGTGTAGGGAAGGCGTTTTTGAGGATAGACTTCCCCAAAGAGATCTTCCTTCACGGTTTCACTCTGAAATCTGATGCCGACTATTTGCGCCTCGTTCTTGATTCCCTCGTAAAGAGAAAGCACGGTTTCATCAAGGAGCCTGGAAACATTTCGGGCATCTCCAATAAAGTCATCTGCTTCATCCTCCTTAAGGACATAAGCGGAATACCTGTTGAGAACGTGGGTTACAATGAAGGCCGCTTTCGCGATATTCCTGATGCAGGCCACCAGTTCACCAAAAAAGTACCATGTTTTATTGTCTCTGGCAGAGTAGTCATCCAAAAAGCTCTCGAGTTCTTCGGATTCCTGTATCAGGTGGGCGTAGAACCTTCTTGTGAACGGCTTGTGATTCTTATCGAGGAAATGAGAGATTTTCAGAAAATCTTGACAGCGTTCCTGAGCCAAATCAAGGAATTCTTCTTCATTTATGGCCTCGCTCAAAGATTTGTTCATTAAGAATCCTCCTGCAGTGCTATATCAGATAAACGAGACCTTTGAAAAACGACCCCTTTTGCCCAATCTCGGCGTCAGGCTCAAATTCTAATCCTCGAAATACTTAAGTGTATTCCTGTGGTTAGTATTCTCGCCTTCCTTGACCTTGTACAAAATTGAACATTTTTCAAAAGTCTCTAAACGAGTAAACGATGCGTCAGATCTTTGGGACTTTTGGGTCGCAAGGTTCGGGCACAAGCCGCGGCATGACGGCGTTTTGAAAGAAATCGAAAAAGGGTGTTCGATACTGCTTAATATTCATGACAATCTCGTCGACATGTATGTGATCGGGAGTGTCGGATACGAACTTGAAAATGACGCATTTGGTCTGAAATTTATCGCATGCCTGGATGATCGAAGCAGCCTCCATGTCCACAAGCCCCGCAATCGGAGCGATCTCTTTTCGTTTGTCAGGATCAATGATAGGGGTGTCCTGAGTCGATACTTTAGCACTAGAAAACCCTTCCAGGACGTGAGGGAAGTGGACATGGGGCGTATTGGACCCCAGTTCAGGCCGGTCATATTCAATGACTTCCGTGACATGGAGGATGTCTCCCAGAACAAATGAATCGTTCGTGGCGCCGGCCGCACCCAGGTTGCAGATAAAGGCCGGATGAAAGGTCCAACAGCAGTGAAAGGCCGCCATGGCGGCGTTTGCCTTCCCAATACCGGAAATAACCAGAACAATCCGACCCTTTTCGGGGACAGAAAAGGGTTCATTTTCAGTCCGTCTCTTTTCAAAAACAGAAAAGGGCGTGCTCTCAGTCTTCTCAAGGGCCATCCCTTGAACAAAAGGTTTGGCCTCTGTCATGGTCGCGAAAATGAGACCCATCATGGAATCGTTTTGCAATTTACAATACCCTCAAGAGATTGCACAGTCTGGTCAAAGCCGCCCTATGGATGATCTGAGGCTCGTGCTTGGTGTTATGAGACGGCACCTCCTATCTTTCCGGGCGCAGTATAGAAAAACTTGGGTTGAATAGCAAGAATCAAGAGATTTGAGATTCTTTGCCGAAATGGAAGCACATACCGAAGACAGTTCTAGCAAACCCTTCAATCTCCGGTCCATTCACCTGATGGGGACTGAATGAAGAGGTTTTTGGGTCCAATGTCAACCGGAGATAGATGATTAGTTGACAATGAAGCTTAGATCTTGTATTGAAACCACATGGACTCAGAGCTCCTTCAGGCCCTTAGGGAGGGCGGACATATATCAGGGGAAGAGCTGGGCAGAAGGCTCAATGTGACAAGAACCGCGATCTGGAAACGCATCAACAGGCTGCGGGGGCTGGGCTATGAAATCACTTCTTCCCCCAGGCGCGGGTATTCTTTCATGAGCGCCCCGGATCTCTTGCTTTCGGAAGAGATCGAGCCGGGGCTTCGTACGAAGATCTTCGGCAGGCCGATTATCTTCTATTCTGAGCTCAGCTCAACACAGGATACGGCAAAAGAGCTTGCCCGAAAAGGGGCGAAAGAGGGAACGGTGGTGATCGCCGAGAACCAGACTCAAGGAAAGGGGAGAAAGGGGAGGGAGTGGTCTTCGGCTTCAGGACAGGGAATACAGATCTCCGTCATTCTGAGACCAAGGCTTAGGCCGTCTCAGTCTATTCAGATTCCCCTTGTAGCCGGCGTGGCCATGGCTCAGGCCATCATAGAGGTGACACCCCTCAAACCGAGAATAAAATGGCCGAACGACCTCATGATTGGAGGGAAAAAAGTGGGGGGCATATTGACGGAGATGAACGCTGAAATAGACCGGATCGATTACGTAGTGCTTGGGGTCGGGCTCAACGTGAACACTCCGCAGAGCCTCTTTCCAAAGGAGATTAGAAGAATTGCCACCTCATTGGCTGAGGAATTGGGAGGACCTGTATCCCGTGTGAGACTGGTTCAGTCCTTTCTTACGGAATTTGAAGGCCTATATGAGGAATTCACCACATCCGGATTTCAGACCATTCGGGAAAGATGGAAGGCAATGAGTGACACCATTGGGGCCTGGGTGGAACTGAGTGATATGGGCGAAGGAAAGATGAAGGGCAGGGTCCTGGATATGGATATGGAGGGGGCCCTTCTTCTAGAAAAAGAGGATCAATCCATCGAAAGGATTCTGGCAGGGGATATCTCTTTGAGAGAATCCAGTGTCGTGACTCAGAAGGAACTCACATCATAGAGCCTCCGCAACTGACCGCTGAGGGGCAAGGGGGGCTTTTTTATTTCGTCACCATCTGTCCAGAGGTTGTGGAACAGCCGTTCGACAGGCTCACGGTCCTGAGTTCCATCGAAGGACACCAGGTTTATGCATGTTTTAGAGCAGGCCTATAGGCCCATATTATTATAGCGACGTGCATTCCTCGTGCCTTTTCATAGAGCGTTGTCCACTTTAGAGACTGTAACAGGCTTGGCCATCTTTTGGGTGACGGAAATAAAAAAGCCCCCCTTACCCCTCAGCTATGCGTCCTGGAATCTGTTCAGGGCTATGAGAGTGATTTATTGAACTAGAAATGCTACAGATATTCAAACATCACCTGGAAGGACTAAAGGAAAAAGGCCTCTATCGCAGTCTTCGAGTCATTCAGGGCGAGCAGGGGCCTTGGGTTGAGATAGAAGGCAAGCAGGTCCTGAATCTTTCCTCGAACAACTACCTGGGAATGGCCTCTCATCCGAGACTGAAGGAGGTTTCAGCCTATGCAATCCATAGATACGGGTGCGGAAGCGGTGCCTCTCGTCTAATTTGCGGAACACTTGAACTGCATGAGACCCTGGAAAAAAGACTGGCCAAATTTTTAAAGTCCGAAGCGGCCCTGGTCTTTAACAGTGGTTACGCAGCCAATGTCGGTATCATCTCCTCCGTCATCGGGAAGCGGGATGTTGTGTTTAGTGATGAGTTCAATCATGCCAGTATTGTGGATGGGTGCCGTCTGAGCCGAGCTGAGGTGGTGATCTTTCCCCATAATGATATGAATGCGCTTGAAGAAAAGATTTCTTCCTTTTACCGCCAAGACCCTGATAGGAGGCGTCTCATGGTGGTGGATGGGGTCTTCAGTGTAGATGGGGATCTGGCTCCATTGCCGGAACTGGTCAGATTGGCAAACACATATGACGCGCTTCTCATGGTGGATGAGGCCCACGGGACGGGGACGGTGGGTCCTGGTGGTCGAGGGGCGTTGGCCCATTTCGGTGTGGAAGGGAAGGTTCATATCATCATGGGAACTCTGGGAAAGGCCCTTGGCGGCTTTGGGGCCTTTGCAGCAGGGTCACGCGAATTGATAGACTATTTGATCAATACCTCCCGCAGCCTCATTTTTTCGACGGCTCTGCCTCCCTCCGTCATCTCGTCGGCGCTGGCAGCGCTCGATGTCTTGGAGGAGACCCCTTCTCTTGTGGAAAGGGTACAGGAGAATGCTGGTTACATGCGCGAGAGGTTGAGGAGATTGGGATACGATGTTTTGGGTTCTCATACGCCGATTCTGCCTGTCATGATCGGGGAAGCAGCCCTTTCAATGGAGTTCTCCGAATTACTTCTAAAAGAGGAGGTATTGGCCGTAGCTCTCCGGCCTCCTACTGTCCCGGAGGGGACTGCGCGTATTCGGGTGACAGTCATGGCGACACACACCCGTGAAGACCTGGCGTTCTCTGTGGGTGTCTTTGAGAAGGTGGGACGGAGATTGGGGATTATTAAAGGCTAAAGGCTGAAGGCTAAAGGCTGAAGACTGAAGAGAAAAAAGGAACAGGGTGAGGCCTCCACACACTTTAGCCTTCAGCCTTCAGTCTTCAGTCGAAACACATATACGAAGAATATCAAAATGCTTTCTGAAAACGAAATACAAGAATTGATAAGACTGGACAAACAGTATGTCTGGCATCCCTTCACGCAGATGTCGGACTGGCTTGAAGAAGAACCGCTCATTGTGGAGAAAGGGGAGGGCTGTACCCTCATTGATATTCGGGGGAACCGCTACCTTGACGGTGTCTCTTCTCTTTGGGTGAATGTCCATGGACATCGGCGCGCGGAGATCGATCAGGCCGTGATCGATCAACTCAATCGTATCGCCCATTCCACATTTCTCGGGCTTTCCAACACACCGGCCGTGAAATTGGCTAAGGAGCTTGTGGAGATCATGCCTTCGGGTATGGCAAAGGTCTTCTACTCCGACAATGGCTCGACAGGAGTGGAGATCGCCCTGAAGATGGCTTTTCAGTACTGGCAGCAGTGCAGAACCCCGAAACCCGCCAAGACACGTTACATCTCTTTGGTCAATGGGTACCACGGGGATACCATCGGGTCGGTCAGTGTGGGGGGTATCGACCTGTTTCACCAGGTTTACAGACCCCTCCTCTTTGATAGCCTTAAGGTTCAGGCCCCTTACTGCTACCGGTGCCACTCGGGCAAGGCCTATCCTCATTGTAATATGACCTGTTTGAACGAGATGGAGAAGACCATGAAGCGCCACCATAAGGAGGTGGCGGCAGTCGTGATTGAACCCCTGATCCAGGGCGCCGGAGGGATGGTGACTTTTCCGGAGGGATACACTCGTAGGGTCCGTGATATGGCCAAAAAGTTCAACATACTCTTTATCGCGGATGAAGTGGCGACAGGATTCGGACGTACGGGTAGACTCTTTGCGTGCCAGCATGAGGGAATAGAACCCGATATCATGGTCGCGGCAAAAGGGATTACAGGGGGATATCTTCCTCTGGCGGTCACTGTGACAACCCAAGAGATATTCGACGGTTTCTGCGGAAAATATGGTGAGCAAAAGACCTTGTTTCACGGACATACCTATACTGCGAACCCTCTTGCCTGTGCCGCCGCTCTTGCCAATCTGGAGATATTCAGGAAAGAGGAAACAATAGACAGACTACAAGACAAGATCGTCATGCTTAAACAAGGTTTGGAATCCTTTCTAGAACTGAAGCATGTGGGAGATATTCGACAGCTTGGCTTTATGGTAGGTATTGAGTTAGTCGCGGATCGAGAGACCAGGACCCCCTATGCCTATGAGGAAAAGATCGGTATCAAAGTGATTCAAGAGGCGAGAAAGCTGGGCCTGGTGATTCGACCCTTGGAGAATGTCGTAGTACTCACTCCGCCTTTAAGTATCAGCCCTGAAGAACTGAGGATACTATTGAAAATTACATATCACTCGATTAGGAGGGTGACAGAGAGTTAAAGGAAGTGGGCAAAGGACTTTTTATCACAGGGACGGACACCGGTGTAGGCAAGACGCTGGTGAGTGTGGGTTTGATCACTTTGTTCAAAGAAAGGGGCATTCGTGTCGGTGTGATGAAACCGGCGGAATCGGGCTGTCGGCGTGAGGAGGGACGGCTGATTCCCGAGGATGCGATCATGCTGAAGAATGCGGCTGAGAGTCAGGATGACCTTGATATGATCAACCCCTACGCGTTGAAAGCTCCTTTGGCTCCCGCGCTTGCCGCTGAAATGGAAGGGGTTGAAATAAGGTTAGAAATTATCCAGAAAGCCTTCGAGATCCTGACATCCCGTCACGATATGATCATTGTGGAGGGTGCCGGTGGTTTTTTAGTCCCCCTGTTCGGTAATTTTTTTATGGCGGACCTGATTAAGAAACTCGATCTGCCCCTTCTTCTGGTCACAGAAGCCAAACTCGGAATTATCAACCATACTCTCCTAACCCTTGCCTGTGCACGAGAACGTAAAATTCCTGTGCTTGGCATCGTTATGAATCATGCATCAGACCAGCAAGGCTTGCCTGAAACACTCAATCCCGAGGCACTCAGGCGCTGGGCCCACGCCCCTTTTCTCGGATCCATTCCCTTTATGCCCGGATTCGACAACGAGGCAATCAAAAGGGCCATACAGGCGAATCTGGATCTTGGGCCCTTAGAAGACTTTCTGAAAAGGGGATAAATCTATCTCCTTAAAATTCAAAGGAAAAGGTCACTGAATTTACTAGAAAACCTCCAAACATCCAACCGCTCCTAACGTGTGTAGTCTTTTTCATAAAAGTGGCATTTCTTTTCAGAAAGAATGGGCATTCTCTTGCCGATCCTACAGAGAGCGTTCCATTGGATGCGGTGTAATTGAGTGAAATGAAAATGAAAAGTATCTTGTCGATATTATGGCATACTTCCTGCTGTTATAAATAACGACTCACACATGTATCTTACAATCAAGGTGTTTGAGTACTGCCGACTTTAACACAACAAATAAGCCGTTGAAGAAATAGGCCTTTGGCGGCATATAAAAAAGGAGGTTGGGGCGGTACTTATAGCAGCCTCTCGGGTGTTCGTGAATGGTCACGGCATTCCGGGAGGCTTTTTTTGATTGTGTAATCCCACCATTTGAGGCCTTTCACAAGACATTGGAATGTGTTATATGCTAAGCTGAATACTCACAAACAACTTGAAAAGGAAGCAGACATCATGATCAATACAGGTGCAGCGTCGCCATCAAATTTCATTCGTAATATCATCAGGGAAGATGTGGTCAACGGCAAGAACCATGGGCGAGTCCGTATGCGTTTTCCTCCGGAGCCCAACGGGTACCTCCATATCGGACACGCCAAAGCCATTTGTCTCAACTTCGGCCTTGCCGACGAATTTGGGGGAACGTGCAATTTACGTTTTGATGATACAAACCCTCTCAAAGAAGGGGAGGAGTATATTAAGGCCATCAAAGAGGACGTTAGATGGCTTGGATTCGATTGGGAGGGCAGAGAATATTACGCCTCAGACTACTTTGATCAACTCTATGCGTGGGCTGTCCAGCTCATTAAGGATGGAAAGGCCTATGTAGATAGTCTGAGCCCAGAGGAGATCAGGCAGTACCGCGGAACCCTGACCGAACGGGGCAAGGAAAGCCCATACCGTGATAGGCCTGTTGAAGAAAATCTGAGACTGTTTGAAGCCATGCGTGATGGAGATTTTGAGGATGGGGCCTGTGTTCTCCGGGCGAAGATTGATATGGCCTCAGGTAATTTAAATATGCGAGATCCGGTCATATACCGGGTACTACACGTGAGACATCACAGAACAGGAGATGCATGGTGCATTTATCCCATGTATGACTTTACACATGGACAGTCCGATTCTATTGAGGGGATCACCCATTCCGTCTGTACGTTGGAGTTTGAAGATCATCGTCCTCTTTACGACTGGTTCATCGAACAACTGGGCATCCACCATCCACAGCAGATCGAGTTTGCACGCCTCAATCTGACCTATACGGTGATGAGTAAACGAAAACTCATGAGGCTTGTGGATGAGGGGTACGTGAGTGGTTGGGACGATCCACGATTGCCTACCATATCTGGTCTGAGGCGACGAGGGTATACACCGGAGTCTATTCGGGATTTCTGTGATCGTATCGGCGTGGCCAAGAAAGAGAGCATGGTGGATGTGGCACTCCTTGAACACTGTCTCCGTGAAGACTTGAACAAACGCGCTCCCCGTGTGATGGGTGTATTGAGGCCCCTAAAGGTGGTTATTGAGAACTATCCGGAAGATCAGGTGGAAGAGCTGGATGCCATTAATAATCCTGAAGATCCCAGTATGGGGACACGGAAGGTACCCTTTTCTCGCGTTTTGTACATTGAACAGGATGACTTCTTAGAGTCGCCCCCAAAGAAATTCTATCGGTTGGCTCCTGGGCGGGAAGTGCGGCTAAGGTATGCCTACTTCATTAAATGTGTCGATGTTGTGAAGGATGCCAAGACAGGGAAAGTCATTGAACTCCTTTGCACCTATGATCCGATGACGAAAGGGGGTGATTCCCATGACGGGCGTAAGGTAAAAGCTACACTACATTGGGTCTCTGCAGTGGGCTCGCTTAGGGCTGAGGTTCGTTTATATGATCGTCTTTTTAGCAGAGCAAACCCTGAAGAGAGTAAGGACGGCACTGATTTTATAGCTCATTTGAACCCTGACTCCCTTGATATTATGTCTTCATGCCGAGTCGAATCTACTTTGGAAGGTGCAGTTCCGGGAAGTCATTACCAGTTTGAGAGATTAGGCTATTTCTGTGTTGATACAAAGGATTCCTCCGAAGAGGGGCTTGTTTTCAATCGCACGGTCTCATTGCGTGATACATGGGGCAAGATCAAGGAGGCAGAGACACGGAGCAAAGGTTAGGTTGCTGAAGAGACGACTTCATAGCCTGCATCTTGGAGCCTTTTGTTTATACGTTCCACATCGCACTTTTCCAGTCGAAAGAAATGGACGCGCTCTGTTTTCGAACGGTCTCCCGACATCCCGACACTGATAATTTCTCCTCCTTCACCTCTAATGAGGGCCGAGACACGCTCGAAGGCCTCCGGCTCATCACCCAGTATGACGTCTATCCTCGAACTGGATTTCATTACGCCCATTAACTCGATAAATACTCCCAGAAGATCCACCACCGTGATGATGCCGACGAATTCCTCATGATCAACCACGGGGAGGCCACCTATCTTGTGGTAGTATATGAGTTTGGCCGCATCTTCTATGTCCGTGTCCGGGCTAACGGTGATGGGATCTATGACCATAAAGTCTTCAATGGACGTACCCTCCACGGAGGATGCGGACGATACCTCTCGCAAGTCACTTTCAGTCACAAACCCAACGAGTTTTTGTCCCTCCAACACAGGCAAATGCCTGATGGAGTGCTCCGTCATCAAATCCATACATCCTCTGACATCCGTGTCCTTGGAGACCGTCACGGGATTTCTGGTCATCCATTCATGTACTTTCATTTTTCATTACCTCCGAGACAAGAGAACTGTGCACTGCAGAGAAGAAAAAAGACCATGGCAAAACAGAAACCAAATGAGTTGCTTCTCAACCTATGGTTTAAAACGAAGCCGTGCATATAGGAGAAAAGACTGTGGGAGGTGGTTTTTCATCCGGCCAAAGTGTGGCACAAACAGCGGTTCCGTCGGCACAGGAAATGTATGAAGCAACCGAATCCTGATCGTGTTCCAATGACTCCCCTGTGTAATAAGTAGTCCGGATCGAGATTCGCTGTGGAAATCAGCATGTCTATTTCCTTGCGCCAGGGGGAATTTAGAGGTGACAGACCGGGATTCCTTAACACCTGTAAAATATCAAATATTCGGCGGGGTTGTCCAGCGGTAATCATTCACATTCATTCTCTCAGTGCTTCCATCTCTTCTTTGAGTGATTTAGGGTTAAATCCCAGGGCCCTGGCTCTTGTACTATCAAGAGAGACATCAGGGGGTCTGGGTGCGGACATCTTCAGGTCTTGTTGTCGACAAGGGTTCAATCGCGCATTTGATAATCCCAGGCTCTCGCACAGCAGTTTGCCGAATTCATAGCGAGAAATTCTCTCAGACCCTCCAAGGTGAATCATTCCAGGCCGTATATTTAAAACCATCAAGAGCCCCTTTGCCGCGTCTCTCCCGCTCACAGGCGTTCTGAATTCATCGGTAAAGAGGTCAATCGTCTTGCCTGATTGAATGGCGCGGAGCATGAGCTGGATAAAGCTTGTGGCCATTGGCCCTGGATCGCCAAACATCAGGGGCATGCGGCAGATCACCGTCGAAGGATATCGATCCTTCATGCCGGCTTCTGCCATGGCCTTCTGCTCCCCATAGAAAGAAATCGGCGAGGGTTCATCGTCTTCCGAATAGGGTGGGGTTAGCCCATCGAAGACCAGATCCGAAGAAGTGAAAAGACATGGAATGTCAAGACCTGAACAGAGACCGGCGATGTTTATGGGGACTTTCGTGTTGATGTTGTGGGACAGAGTGCGGTTTTGTTGGCATAAGTTTGGGTCCGTCATGGCGGCTGTATGGATCACGGCATCTGGTTTGACATCATCAAAAAGCCGTTTCAGGTCTCTTAATAGAGTCAGATCTACCGTCATGAGGCTGACATCTTGAATAGGCAGCGTGTGGTAGAAGGAGGTGCCGAACACGGTCCAATCTGATTTTGCTATTCGACTGATGTTCCACCCCAAAAAGCCGCTGGCGCCTGTAATGAGTAATCTCTTCATCGCACGTTCTTCGTCAACAATTCTTTTGAGGGGCCATATTTTTTAGTCCCCGGGATTCTCAATAAAATTTCCTTAAAAAAGGTGAGAAAGTCAAGAAATGAGAATCACTCTGATTTTCGGAAAAAACCTTGACGTACATGAGTGAATAAGATATTTTCTCATCTAACTGAGTTATGCCATAGGCGAAAGCCACCCAGACTCGTGTCAGGGTGGCTTTTTTTTGAGGTGTAAATGAAATCGGCGAAGCTGCTAGTCATCGATAATTACGATTCCTTTACCTATAATTTGGTCCAGATGTTCATGCAATATGATCTTGATATTGAAGTGCATCGATGTGACAAAATATCAATAGAAGAGGTCGAAGAGCATGATCCTGATTACATCCTTATCAGTCCGGGACCTAAAGACCCGGCCCATGCGGGGATATCTGTTCAATTGATTAAGGCCTTTTATAGCAAAGTCCCTATCTTGGGGGTGTGCCTGGGAATGCAATGCATTAATGAGGCCTTCGGCGGGAAAACGATTCGGGCTCCTCTTCCCATGCATGGGAAAACAAGTCTCATTGAACATCATCATCAATGGCTTTTCAAGAGCATTCCTTCTCCTTTTGCCGCGGCCCGCTACCATTCGCTTGTTGTTCAGTTAGATGGGAATGAGCTGCTGGTTACCTCCCGGAGCCAGGACGGCGTGGTCATGGGAATATCGCATCCCTCGTTTCCTCTTCATGGCGTCCAGTTCCATCCCGAAAGCTTTCTCACAGAGTACGGGTTCTTGGTGGTGGAAAATTTTCTTGGGCTGGGACCTCTGAGCTCTTGCCAAGTAAAACCACTTTCGGAGGATAGTATGACCTCCTACCCCGGCGGGACACATTGCCAAAGACTCTCTATTGATGCCTCTGGATAGGGATGAGAGGATGGCTGGGAGGCATCTCAACTCCTGTAGTATAGGGAGAATTCACAGTGTATGACCTCAGACAAATAGCGGGTGAGATAGGGAATATCCACCTAGAGGAGATTGACCTGAGCTGTCCCTTTCAGGAATTTTCCTCTCGTTTTGCTTCGATCCCTGGGACGGTAGTCCTTCTGAGCGGAGGTGAACTCGATTGCGCTCAGTACCATATCCTTGGCACAAAACCATGGCTTAGCTTCTTGGGCCGTGGCCGTCACATGATCCTTACCATCGGAGAGCAGGTTATTCGGTTCGAAGCAGATCCTTTTGAGACGCTTCGCATGATACTCAAAACCTTCCATATGGACGCCTCCGGGCTGGCGACGCCCATTGGATCCGGTCTTATGGGATACCTCTCCTATGATCTAAAAGATTTCTTGGAGAATCTGCCCCGTACATCGTTTGATGACCTTGGCCTTCCGGATATCTGCCTTTTCGCCCCTTCGGTCATTGTGACCCAGGACAAAAAAAGCGGGCACACATGGCTCTCTATTTCGAATCGTGTGTGTGATGGGCAAGAAAGCCTGAACGATGATTTGGCGTGGTTTAGATCCGTCCTTGATACAGGGCCTTCGAATCGAGGGTCCTTTAGGGGAGGAGTGCACGGATTTTGTTCCAATTTTGCCAGGGTTGATTATATGATCCAGGTCAAAAAGATCAGGGCCTATATCGCATCCGGCCATGTCTATCAGGTGAACCTGTCACAGCGGTTTCAAACAGACTTTGATGGGGATCCTTACAGCCTCTTCCTTTCCCTTTATGATGCAAATCCGGCCCCGTTTTTTGCTTACATCCATGCCAATGATCACCAGATTATCTCAACTTCACCAGAGAGATTTCTGAAGCGGCAGCAAAGGTCTGTTGAGACCAGACCCATTAAAGGCACAAGACCTAGAGGAGAGACAGAAGCGGAAGACCGGGCCCTCGCCATTGAATTGGAAGAAAGCAGAAAGGATGATGCTGAACTTTCCATGATCGTCGATCTTTTGCGAAACGATTTGGGAAGGGTTTGCGAGGGCGGTTCCGTTCGGGTGAGACAACACAAAAGGTTAGAAGCATATGAGAATGTGTACCACTTGATCTCGATTGTTCAGGGAATCCTGTCCGGCACTTGCGATTCTGTAGACCTACTCAAGGCAACGTTTCCAGGGGGATCGATCACCGGTTGTCCCAAGATAAGGGCCATGGAAATCATTGACGAACTGGAGCCGCACAGGCGTCACGTCTATACCGGTTCAATAGGGTATGTGAGTTTCCATGATACCTTGGACCTCTCTATTGCTATTCGCACGGCGACGATTTGTGATGGGAACATGCTTTTTTCCGTGGGAGGAGGAGTCGTCCATGACTCTGAACCTTCGGATGAGTATGAAGAAACGCTGCAAAAAGGCAAGACCATAATGGGTGTATTTGGAGAAAATGGCAGAGGTGAACGTGCAAGAGAGGTGGCTTGGGTGAACGGGTCCATTCATCCATTGGATCAGGGCGTCATGAAGATCACTGACCTTGGGTTTCAATACGGGTATGGATTCTTCGAAACCATACGGGTCGATCAAGGAGAGGCTAAACACCTGGACGCCCATATGGCTCGGTTTGTCCGTACATGGCAGGCCCTTTTTGATCGCCCGGAGCCTGATTTTTCGTGGAGGGACATTATTGATCAGGTGATTCATGAAAACGGGTATGAGGAAGAGACTGTGGCGGTCAAGGTGATTGCCGCGTGGGGAGGGCGGGAAAGGCCTCCATTTGATCACAAGGTCATTTTGACCGCGAGGCCGTATATCCACCGCTGGTCAGAAACTAACGAACCAGGATTATGGCTCGCAACCTATCCCCACCCCCGTTGTTCACCACTCGCAGATCATAAGACCCTCAACTACCTGTATTACTATTTGGCCGGAAAATGGGCGAAAAGACAAGGTGTTGACGAAGCATTGATTATGAACACCGATGGGAGTATTTCGGAGACCAATACGGCCAATATTCTGCTGATCACCGGCAAGAAGGTTGTTCAGCCTGTATCGCCCCATGTACTGCAGGGGGTTATGGAAGAAGAGGCATGTAAAGTGCTCCTCGATTGGGGTTACTCGGTCCAAAAAGAAAGAGTGGATACTGAAGGACTTTTTGCCGCTACTCATGTCTTTGTTACAAACTCCCTCATGGGGGTGGTGCCTGTGTTGGGAGTCGATGGAAAGGCCCTCAGTCACTCCCACGATCTTAGTCATAGAATAAACGATATCATCCTTTAAAGAAACGCCTCGGGAATCCTCCTGAAATACAAATAACCACTGAACATTCTTGACGAATATTCCTAGGTATTGTATTATCATATATTGGCATTCGGAATATGATATGTTGATAAAATGCGCCGATATGATTGTTTTTGTTCTTCTCGCCTTTTATTGATCGGCGGGATAGAGGAACACATCTTGGTTTTTCCTTGATTTAGCGTGGTAAGGCGATAGTAACAGGCGAGGGTTTTTTATTACATATAAGTTCTGGGTCCTCGCACAGAAGTCTGCCCAGGTGTTGAGGAACGGCTTTGTTTGAGTCTTTTCAGGATCCTTGGTTATTCCCAATCATTCGGTGAAATGTCTTTAGTATTGAACTATTAAAGAAGAAGGAGATGGAAGGGGAGAAAAAATAGTACTTCATTCTTCGTGAAGGGGTACGGGATTGTAAGATACTGTCTGTTTTCCCCTACATATGTGTTCATGTCTCAGTCCTCAGACGCCAGACAAAAGATCATAGGGACCATTGAATACCTAATCTCCCGTAAAACAGAAATCACCATTAAGATTGAAGGTCATGAGCAACCATTTGTTTCAAGGATTATGGAGGTCAATTACGGGGGCACATCTTCAAGCAATGAAGGAGAATCGACCCTAGTTTTTGAAAAGCTGAGCCCCGAGGAAGGAAATGCCATTTGTCAGTCAGGGTCGCGTATGATGGCCCTGTTTTCACTAAGAGACACCTCTTGCCGCTTCAACACGCGATGTCTGAGTGTTCCTGGTGAAGAAACGGACGAAGGCTTTGTCGCCAGTTTTCCAGAATCCATAGACATTAGAGAAAAACGAAGACGAGACCGAAGAGGTGATGAAATACCGGATTTCGTTAGTGTTGTCGTGAAAGTAAAAGATGAATCCCGAAAAGACAGGACTTATGAGCTGGAGATTTTTGACTGCACGGCATATGGGCTTGGAATTTTGGTGCGAGATAAATATATTGACATTCTTGACATGATAGAAGTGGGAGACAAGCTTCGAGATATCACGCTTTACGGTGCCTACACTATTGTTAAGGTAAAGGGGACCGCGAGACACAAAACCAAACGCACCATGGATGGTGAGGATTTCCATGTGGTCGGTGTTGAGTTTGATGAACCCCTCAAGGATTTCAAGGCAGTTTGAGTACCTCCTAAGAACCGGGATTAGCGCCCTTTGGGCGTTTTCAAGCAGAGTGCGGTCACTTCCTTACCAACTAAAGAGAAGCAAATGAACGATAAGAAGGATGACTCTGAGGGAAGATACGATCCTGGCGACGACACTGCGTCGTTGTTGGAAAGCCTTTTCAAGGATACAAAGAGTTCCCAAATTAAGGTGGTACGACGGAGAATACGCCCTAAGGAAGGTGTGAAAAAGAGGGTCGTATCCAGAGAGAGAAGAGATGAAGGGCAGAAGACTTCCCAGACTACTTCCCAGAAACTGAGGCGTCCTTCGCCATCAATAAAGAGTACCGGGACAACCCAGAGCAAGACGCTTTCCCCGAAAAGACCCCTGCCCGGATCAGTAGTCCCAAAAAACTCTAGGATTGAACAGGGTCATCAGGGGTTACGTCGTAAATCAGCGGCTGAGTCCAAGCCGAGCTTCAAATCCGATGAGAGTGGCGGTAAGAGGATTGCTAAGCCGGATGGTCCAAAGAGAGAGAAACCTTCCTCCAAGACAATCACCGGACCGGGTGAGGAGAGGACCGAATCCCTGGATCAGTCTGTTCTCAAATCCATGATCTCCATGGCTTCAGGAATCAAAGGGAGTAGAAATCCCCTCTATCATGAACTTTCGCTTAAGGAAAGGCAGCGACTCAAGATTAAGAAAGATGGTGGCGAGAAAACTTCTGAGGCAGATGACTGGAGCAGTCCTCCTGCAGATATTGGGGTGATTTCCGGGACAGACGAGGAAATCACGGAGATCATGGGAAAAACCACTCTTGATTCCATGATTTCCGAGCTCGAAGGGAGCGAGAAGAAGGAAGACGATAAGGCATCGTCTGAGGAGAG
>JAFGFY010000258.1 GCA_016930795.1 Deltaproteobacteria bacterium | reverse complement strand
TGTTTCGAATAAACATACCTTCAGGTGTGAGTCACGGGACGGTTTTGCGGCTTGCCGGCATGGGAAGGGAGATGAGTGAAGGAGGAGGAGGGGACCTCTATCTCAAGGTGCTCATCGATCCCCAATAATATTCCGCCGCCTTTATTCAGCGGAATGTCATCTTTTTGAGAGAAGTCGAAATCGCCGGGCGATTTTGGACATGGAAAAATCAATCCGCAGTGTCCAATAACTTCACCAAGAGGACGTTTTCCAGATAACCGAGGTCTACGGGTTTCGTAATGTAATCAAACGCCCCCAGTTCCATGGTCTTCTTGGCCTTGTTCTCTTCGGCCACAACGGTGACCATGACAACGGAGGTATCGAAATCAAACTCTTTGATTCTTTTTAAGACTTCGGTCCCCTCCATCCCCGGCATGATCATATCAAGCAATACAATATCCGGTCTGACCTCCTGGACTTTTGCGAGGGCCGTCGGCCCATCCAAGGCGGTGTATACTTCATGACCTTTCAGATTTAGAAACTCCTCCAAGGCGTTACACGCCTCAATCTCGTCGTCCACTACTAAAATCCGTCCCATCGCAAAGGTCTCCTTTCTTATATGAAATCACGTCTTACACGTGATTTTATTATCTCTTCGAAATCACGTCTTACACGTGATTTTATTATCTCTTCGAAATCACGTCTTACGCGTGATTTTATGATCTCTTCGGGGTTCTCTCTATGGGAAGATCAATATAGAAAGACGCTCCTCCCGATTCATTATTTTCCGCCCATATTCTGCCGGCATGCTCTTGTACAATGCTGTAGGCGATGAAAAGGCCCAATCCCGTGCCTTCCCCGGGGTCTTTGGTCGTGAAAAAGGGGTCAAAAACTTTGTCTATGTCACCCGGATCAATGCCGGCGCCCGTGTCGGAAACAGCGATCAGAACGGAACCCTGTGGGTTGGGTTTTGTTGTGATCTTCAGCACCTTGTTTTCGCTGCCGGTCATGGCCACCGCGGCGTTGGAAACAAGATTGAAGATCACCTGTTCAATCCTCTCCTTGTCCATGGGGATGAGGGGTAAGCCGGAATGAAGTTCCACATGGGTCCGGATTCCATCCACCCTGAGTTGAGGGGCTATCAGATCTACAACCCTCTCGATGGTCTCGTTCAAGTCAGCGATCACTCTGCGCTTTTCTGATGTACGGGAAGACCGCCCAAGGCTTTCCGTGATCGTCACGATGCGATTCAACTGGCCCTTACAGATCCGCAAAGGCTTTCTTATCGATTCCGAAATCCCCTCCAGGGCCTCCAATAACTGAATCCTCATGGATATGATATTGACGGGATTGAGGATTTCATGGGCAATGGCAGCGGAGAGGCGCCCGATGGCCGCGAATTTCTCAGACTGGACCAGCATATCTCTTGTCTCTTCGAGATCCCGATTCGCTTTTATCAGGGCCTCCTCTGCCCGCCTGCGTTCATTTAATTCCTCTTTCAAGTCCTCATAGAGTTGCGCGTTCTGTATGGCGATTGCCGTTGTATCACCTAGACCGCTAAGCAGTCGAAGATCGTCTTTTCTGATTCCGCCGGGTAGGGTAATCGAATCCACATAGATGACCCCTTGAATCTCCCCTTTGTATCTAAGGGGGACACACATGGCCGATAGAATACCATCGAATTCAATGTCACCCAAGGAACCAGAGCGGTATTCGTGACTCTTATCCGATAAAACAACGGGGTTGCCCTCTTTAATAACTTTGTGGGCGACGGCCCTGCTCCAATTGATCCTTGCGTTTACATGATTGCTTGTCCGGACCTTTGACACCGCTTCCTTTAATTCGCCTGTATCCTTGTCCAGCAGCAATATGGCGCCGCGATCGATTCTCTTCATGAAATAGAAGATCTGATCTATGACTTCCTCCAGCAGGGCGTGAATATCTAAGGATTTAGCAAGGATGTTGGAGATTTTGACCAGAAAGTCTACGTTCCTGGCATTATCCCTGGGGCTGTGCCTTCTCGGAAGGGACTTATCAGTCGTCACGGTCTTCTTTGTTGTGGAGTTCGTCTGAGTCAAGTCTAAAACCCTCTGCGGAGAGAAGTATAGGATAAGGGCATTTGTGTGTCAACGGGCTGCCTCCTATCTCTTTCATTTTTTCCCATATTCATGTATTCTAATCCGCGCAGAATGACAAAGTGATCGCTTTCTGATTCAGTTTGTCCACATTCTGTGAAGGCCATTGACCGTCTGCTCAGACTTCTGTCGGTAAGAGACGAGAACATGTTTTTTCCTTGGAATGAACTACAAGAGGCCGCGTCGTGACAATCACACTCATTGTACTTGGCCTGATTTTGGCGCTGATCGGACTTGCAGGTTGTATTATCCCTGTCATCCCTGGACCGGTCCTCAGCTTCTTGGCCTTGATCATCCTCTCTTTTGCTAAGGATTGGGAACCTTTTAGTTCCACATTCCTGATGATCATAGCAGGGTTGACCCTATTGGTGAGTCTGTTGGATTATGTGGCCCCTGTTTTTGGGGCAAAGAAGTATGGAGGATCAAAATCGGGCGTATGGTGTTCGGTCCTTGGAATGGTCCTGGGGATCTTCTTTTTCCCTCCCTGGGGAATGCTTTTCGGCGCTTTCGCGGGGGCCATAGCCGGTGAATGGTTGGCAGGAAAGGAGGGGAGAGAATCCCTTCAGGCCGCTTGGGGTGTCTTTGTCGGCAATGTCGTGGGTACGGGACTCAAGCTGGCCTTTTGTGGGGTCATACTCTTCTTTTACATCAAGGCGTTGTTTTAGATATGAGTTGGGGGAATAGAAATGGGTTTTGTATTGGGTATTGGGAACGTGATGAAGCAGCACTTCTTTCTTTACCTAAAAGAGTGAGGAGAGTCGTTCAATGGAGGACTTAATATATCCTTAGAAATGTGGTAGAATACCATCGATTTGAAACATCAGAAAAAGGAGGGGAAAATGGATCAGGAAGGGGCCTGTCATGTGAAAGCGCGGAGTCCATGGGTCGGGATTATATGCCTTCTTCTATTCTTTGGGACATCCCTCCTTGCGGGCGAGGTCATCCCGTGGAGGGAAGCGCACGCGTATTATGGCCAATGGGTAACGGTGGCGGGTAGGATAGCCGGCTCGGAAAACAGAGGATCGGTTTGCGTTCTGAATTTCTCGTTAGAAGAGGAAGACAATGTGGTTGTGTTGATATTCAGATCAGCCTTTGATAAATTTCCTCCTGATCCCCAGGATTTCTATGACGGCAAGAATGTTCTTGTCACAGGGAAGATTCAGAAATATCGGGGCATAACCAGCATCACGGTCCCTCATCCATCCCGAATCAAGATAGTCGAAGATGAGGAGTAGAGGGCTCACTGATCGAGTCTCCTAAAAAGTTTGAAGTCATAATCTTTCTATGATCTCATTTGCCACCTTTTGACCGGAAAGGAGCATGCCGCCGAAAATGGGTCCCATGCGGGGGCCGCCGAATGTGGCATTAGCCGCCATGCCCGCGACGTAGAGGCCGGGGAAGACCTCACGGGTATTATCAAGTGTCAGTGTTTCGGCCTTATCCGCCCACATGGACTTTTCACCTTCAATATCCCCCCTGGGAGTCCTCAGTTCGCCCGGGACCTTCTTGTGAACCACCTTGACCACCTCTGTGGCGTGCCCCGTCGCATCAATGATAAAGCTCGACCTCACAGTCAAAGGATCCACATGCAGACCGGCCATCTCCACCGGAGACCAGTTTATGACCAACCCCACAATCTCGTCGGCACGCATCATGATATCCTCTACGGTGATGCAATTGAAGATTTTCAGGCCGGCTTGGACCGCTTTGGATATAAGGCAGGCGACGGCCTCTATGGCGTCTGAGGTGTAGTAATCCTCGGCGTACTCATGCCAATGAATTCCAAACTCCTCAAGTATAGGAAGGGCGGCATTCTGTACTACAATCTCGTTAAACATCATGCCGCCACCCCACATTCCACCGCCTATACTCAGTTTTCTCTCAAATAGCACGGCCCGTTTGCCGGCCTTGGCAAGATAATAGCCGGCGACCAGTCCTGATGGACCTCCTCCCACAATGGCCACATCATTCTCCAGGCTGTCTAAGACTTTGGCGTAATAACGCTCAATGATCGCCTTTGTGATCGTGACTTCATTCAGTTCCATGTCTTGGTTTTCCTTTCAGCCAAATAAAAAAACCGTTGCTCTGAAAAGAGAAACGGTCTGGTCATAGAATCAGGCTCATTTCGTTTTCCTTCGCAGGCATTACCCTGATCAGGTGGATAAGGGTTGTCCGTCTCTGGACTCTCAGATGTTACACAACACCCCTAACGACTGGATTCATCCTATAGATTCGTCCTCATCCTGTCAAGTCGCAAGTCCTTCACCCGTCCCCCCCTGTCATGTTATTCATGCGGCGATAGGGGTTGAGGGTCTCGAACCCGGGTCAAAGGGGAACCGAGGCCTTGTAAAGAGCGCACTTTCCCTTTATCTTATATGGCCCTGTTGAGGCAGGGATCATGATGGAGGTCCCTTTGTTCAATGAGAGGCCCTCTCTTTGGTCCAAATCAGTGATTCGGGCTTCTCCTTCCGTGCAGATCATTATTTCCACACTGCGCTCATTGGGACTCACAAAAACAGCCCCTTCATCAAGGAAAATCGCGGACAACATGAACTCTTCCGCGGGACTTCGATAGAGTTTTTCATTGTTCATTCCCCTCTCCGGGTAGAAGAGACATCTTTGATTTGCTGAAAAGTCCAGAATTTCCAGCAGTTCAGGTAAATCTATATTTTTAGGCGTCAATCCGCCCCTCAACACATTATCGGAGTTGGCCATGAGCTCGATTCCCGCGCCTTCAAGATACGAATGGATCCGGCCGGACGAGATATACAGGGCTTCACCAGGTTCCAATCGCACGATTTCCATAATAAGGGGAGAAAGGACACTCGCGTCGCCGGGATACACCCGGTTGAGTTTGACCGTCCAATCAAATGCCTTGTCAGCGCCGGCGTGTTCCTCGCAGGATTTGACCACCTCCGCCACCATTCGGTGCTGGTCGTCTCTGTCCATTTTCAACAACCCAGTGAAAAGGCGTCTTAAAGACTCATGGTTTGTTTGTCCCCTTGAATCCATAACCCTGTCTCTAAACCTCGATGCTTCGAGCCGATGAGCCAATGCGACGATTTTTTCCATTTCTCTGAAACCGGTCAAGGCCCAGAAAGGTGTCAATGCACAGATGATCTCAGGTTTGTGGTTGACGTCTTTGTAGTTTCGGTGGGGCGCATCCAGAGGAATTCCCTGACTGTTTTCTCGGGAAAAGCCACGCCGTGCTTGGTCCCGGTTGGGGTGGGCCTGTATGGATAAGGGCTTTTCGACCGCCAAGACTTTGAACAGGAAAGGGAGGCTGTTTGAGAACTTTTTTGCAGTGGATCTCCCAAGAATCCCTTCGGGATCTTTTCGAATCAACTTGGGAAGGGGGACCCATCCTCCATTGTGCCACACCAAAGAAGGGGCTTTGGGATGAGCACCCATCCACAATTCCGCCTGGGGTAGGTTTTCAGGAGCGGACGCTCCCATGAGTTGGGGGATGAAACTCTTTGAGCCCCAGGCGTAGTTTTGAATGGGATTTTTCAGAACTTGGATTCCGTCCATTGTATAATAGCATCAATGAAAAAATTGCAGCACTGCGAATCTATTCTCGCTCTAGAGACTATGACATTGTTTTCTTCGCGTCAATTCGTTTTAGAGAATCTCGGGGATATGTAGCCCGGCCCGGTGTCTCATGCCCGCCCTGATCCACCATAAAATTTCCATTTGATCAACAATGGCAGTGGATTTTAGATCGACCCTGGGCAACAGCAAGGTGTTAGATGTAAGGCGCCGAGGAGTGCCGACTGAGGCGTATAAGTAATACGCCGCAAGGAGAAGCGACCGAAGGCAACGCAGCAGATGACACCTTGATGGTGGATCAGGGCCCGCTATCCTATTTGACTTTCAGGGTCTTCTGGCCTATACTGACTCATTTGAATCTGTGTTTTTCCTCGAATAATAACGGATAAAACGTATGAAATTCTTTTCAGTATTTATGAAAGGGCGCCGCAATGTTTAATATCGTTTCTGAAGAGACCTATGAGGACGACCAGATCATTTTTAAGGAGGGCAGTTCGGGGGATTGGGTCTATGTCGTTCTCTCCGGATCCGTGGAGGTTTCCAAAACCATCAGAGGTAAGAAGTATGTAATGGGTCGACTCCAACCGGACGAAGTTTTTGGGGAACTCGCCTTTTTCGGCCGTGTCAGACGGACGGCCACAGCACGAGCCGTTGGAAAGACCAGCGTTGGTATTCTCGACCGCGCATCTCTGGATATCGAGTTCAACGGACTCTCCGCGGATTTCCGAGCCATTCTTATAGCTTTAACAAAAAGGTTTGAGAATTGGGTGAACAGAACAAAGGAGTATAAAGCTCGTGATGAGGCTCGTGTCGCAAAGAGCCTGTCATTGGCATATCGAGATCGTCAATCCTTTATGACCTCCTATTCAACAAACATAAGCTCGGGAGGGCTTTTTATAAAGACGGTGAAGCCCTTTCCCAACGGTGAGAAGTTTCTCCTTAATCTTCAGCTCCCGGATATTCCTGAGCCGCTGAAAATAGACTGTGAGGTTATATGGGCTAGGGCTCAAGGAGGCGAAGAGGGAAAACCGTCGGGAATGGGTGTCAAGTTTTGTGAAATGAGCAAGAACGATAAGCAGGTGCTGCAAAGATATCTCAAAGAAATCCAGCCTGCCTGATCATTTAACCACTCTTTCAAAAAGCTAAAGAAGAATCACTATATATCGTTAATGTTAAATTTGGATATGAGTCTTGAAAGGTAAGTCCTTTGAACGTCCATAACCTTTGCCGCCTTGCTTCGATTGCCTCCGGCATGTTTCAGGTTCAGTGTGATGAATTCTTTCTTGAACCGGTCCAGGGCCTCTTTAAGGGTCAGTCCCACTTCCAGGCCCGGCTGGGTTTTTTTTGAACGGGCGATGGGAAGATCTTCAGGCACAATCTCTAGCCCATTCCCCATGACCACAGCTCGCTCTAGGGCGTTCTTTAATTCCCTCACGTTTCCAGGCCAGTCATATTCATTGATTTTTTCCATGGCCTTCTCTGAAATGGTCAGATTAGGAAACCCTGTGTCCTTCTTGAAAATTTCTAAGAAATGTTCGGCAAGAGCCGGGATGTCCTCTTTCCTTTCCCGGAGAGCAGGCATGCGAAGTTGTACCACGTTGATTCGGTAGTATAGGTCTTCCCGAAATCTCCCTTCACGCACTGCTTCCGCGATATCTACATTTGTGGCAGAGATCACCCTGACATCCACTGATATGGGCACATTTCCTCCAACCCTGTAGAAGACGCCTTCCTCCAGGACGTGAAGAAGTTTGGCTTGCATGCCGGGAGACATCTCTCCTATCTCATCCAAAAAAAGAGTGCCTCCGTCGGCCAGTTCAAACTTTCCGATTTTCCGGGCCATGGCCCCTGTAAAAGATCCCTTTTCGTGGCCAAAAAGCTCAGCCTCCAGAAGGGTTTCAGGGAGGGCCGCACAATTAATGGCTATCATGGGTTTGGATTTTCTGGGCCCGGCCTGATGAATTAATCTGCCCAAGAGTTCTTTACCTGTCCCGCTCTCTCCGAGGATCAGGGTGCTGGTCTTTGAGTTGGCGACCTTGAAGGCATCGGAAATAACCTTTCTCAATGCCTCACTTTCTCCAATGATTTGAAATTTGCTCCCCAATTCCTCCCTAAGGTCTACATTCTCCCTTTTGACCTGTTCAATTTTTCGCGAATTTCCAATGGCTACGGAGGCCAATTCGGCAAAAGCCGTCAGTGTGATCATATCTTCGTTACGGATAGGGCTGCCGTCTTCTTTGTCGATGATCTCTACCACACCGATGATTTCCCCCTCCACCTGCATAGGAACACAGGCGATGGAGCGTGTTTCAAAGCCTATGGATGCACTGATCTCTTTGTACCATCTGGGATCTTTTGTTACATCAGGGATGAGAAGAGGCTCCCCGGTTTGAGCCACGATCCCGGCAATTCCCTGCCCCACGTTAAACTCGAATTGCCTGATTTCCTCCCCCTTTTCCCCTGTCGCGACTTTGAAACGAAGCTTATTAGTCTTCTTGTCTAATAGGAGGAGGGAACTGGCCTTGGCCTCCAGCATCCGGGTGGCGGTATCAATGATAAGTTCCAGGAGATCATCCGGGTCAAAGACTGACGAGACCCAGGTGGAGATTTCCTTTAGACGATTTATGGAGGAAAGAGGGTTTGAAAATCCTTGTTTCATATGGCTTCCTGACCTGACATGCGTCCTATTAAAGATGAATAGCAAATGACGCGGCCGCCTGACTTTGTTTAGGAGGATCGGCGTCTTGGGAGGACCCGTACCAAAAGGGGCCGCGGGGCACTCTGTTTTATTTACAAGAATAGCAGACATTTACAGTGATGTCTACTTTTTTATCACCCTTTTATTAGGTCCTAACGATATGTGTCTAAATCGATAATCCAGCTCATAGGCACTTTATCTGTGCGCTGTCCGACCTATTCTGTACCATCTAACCCGCTAAAAATACGAATGTTATGCTTATCTCGGAATAAGCCGGCGATCTTTAAGTGTGAGAATGTGTGCCTTAAGAATAGCCCGCCTTGAGATAAATGATTGAGCCAAGCCTCTAAAAATCATGCCCGATGGGTGGATCAAGTGAAAAAACTTGCACAAAACCACACA
>JAFGFY010000257.1 GCA_016930795.1 Deltaproteobacteria bacterium | reverse complement strand
TCAGGCAAACCCTGGCTCGAATTACCGGATGATTACCTGGTGTATGCCTGCCCTGACCCGTGGGCGAACAATATCATCGTCATGGGCGCCGGTGAAGAGCAGCTTCACTGGATGAGGGGTGCCATGAGAGATGCTTACAGCATCGATGAATGGAGATAATTAACTGACCGTTACAGAGATAAAGCCGCCCGGTTGACCGGGCGGCTTTCATCGTATCACTGATGTTCGGTAAAAATACATTTAAGTGAACCCATAGGCAACAGCAAAGAACACTTACAATGAATCGCGAAGCAGTTATAATAAAGAGCAGTGAAGGAGAAGAGATATATGAAAATAGGGATACTACGTTGTGACGAACACAGCAACAGGTGTGCCGGATACGGCTGTTTTCCCGCCATACAAAACAAGACGGGGAAGTTTGAAGAATATGATGCCATTGAACTGGTGGGTTTTGACAGTTGCGGCGGCTGCGGACGCGGGAAGGCTGATAAGATAGTCGAGAGAGGCCAGCGACTGAAGGACAAAGGAGCCGAGGTTATCCATCTTGGTAACTGCCTTGCGGGTGTTTGCCCTTTTAAAGATGTCTATGCTGAAGCGTTAACCGAAAAGGTTGGTATACCGGTAGTCATGGGCACTCATCCATAAGCGGGACCGAAGAGTATTTCGGTAATAGGGGATAAAAAATTGACATAATATATTTGATCGGTGAGACGATTGACCGTATTTTCAGTAGAGCCGATGTAGAATTGGCCTGTTGAAGCACCACTCAGCAATATATAAACGTAGAACATACATAAAGAAATGGTGGGCCCTGGTTTATTGGGGTAGGGTCAATAAGACTAGACTGATATCAGGTATAAGTGCAGCTGGAATGAACAAAAAAAGGCCGGAGCTAGCTCCGGCCTCATCCATAGTTAATCTCAGTGGTTAATATTCTTGAGGAAACAGGATAGTGGTTGCCGATCTGTCGGCCTCAATTATTGTAGATCTTACGTCACTAAAAAATGATTCCTTTTTTAAAGGGTAACGCTACGACTGGAAATTAGGCGTGAAATCTAGCGGACCTTTTTATAAACTAGTTTCTGTTCAATGAAATTCTACTCTTCAGCAAGGACTTCTATAACAAGAAAAAATTCGAATCTGGTAGCCCGGTTGTACCAGCAGATTTGCCAGTTAAAGGTGGAGAACGATTTTTTACAAATCAGATGTCTACACCAGTTGTTTGGCCACCGAACTCCGGCAGAAGTCTTCGCTCCCCACCCCACCGGTGTAGAAACAAAGGAAAGAAAGACGGTAAAATCGTTTTCATTGTACCAATTAATCGCAACAGGACCTCACCTTAGTTCGGTACATCTCTTGTCCTAAGGCATGGGTCCAGGTAAGATTCTTTGCTTAGTGGCTAAATGTTCCTGGCGTTCTATACATCTAATTCAGCAATTATATGCTCCCAGTTCTACCTGTAACGCACACGCTCAAATATATACCAGTTTACTGGCATTGAATTAATCAGTTGATCCCTGTCAATTTAAGCGTACCGGTTATACCGGAATACCCTGGGCAGCAAGGCGTTTACGTAATGCTTTATAATCAACTTTCCTGGGCTCTACGTTACTTTGAACCGCTAAAGCTGCCGCTGTCCCTGCTGCCTGTCCCATGGCGATACAGGGCTGGATAACGTTTAACCTGGTGTTCATCACCGTATCTGATGAGAAATTACGACCGGCAACAAGCAGCCCATCCATACTCTTCGGTACCAGACAACGATACGGCATCTCTAATCGTGGGGGTGTTGAACCCTGTGGGGACCCAGCTCCGGCACCATTGGCAAATACGGCTACCGCATCCTCGAAAGTTGCACCGTTTTTCATATCATCCTCGGAAAAGATATACTCACCGATAATGCGCCGGCTACCCCTGGTACCAATTTGAGGAGCGCTATCGAATAAGAAGCTCTTCTCAAAACCGGGTAGACTCTTCTTGAAGTATTCAAAAACCGGTACCATGGACTTTCTGACGGTGACCTCTGCCTTTGTCAGGTCTTCGACATTCAGTATATTGTAACCTTCGAGGAAGTTGTTCACCCAGGTAACGTCATTACGAGAGGATGCTATTGGACCCAGATGGAAACCGGCAACTTCGTCAACCTTTTCCCTCATTTCCGCCCATTTCTCCGGATTGGCCGCTCTGAACTCGGCAAATGTATCCCAGTCGATATTGGCAATACGAAAGACGACAGCAACCTGACTGGTTCTCAGTTTCGGGTTAACATAGCCGTCAAATTCGGCTCCGGCTGCAGCAAAAATATCACCGTCACCAGTAGCGTCGATTACTACCTTTCCCATTATTGCCTGTCTGCCCGATTTACTTTCGAAGATGACACCCTTTACCGTGTTATCTTCAACAATAGCCTGTGTACCCCATGAATGAAGGAGTAATTTAACGCCAGCCTCGCCAGCCATATCATTTAATATACACTTCAGCAATTCCGGGTCTGCCATGGAAATACCCGGTCCCGATCCCGGAACCGCACTCCCACCGAGCATCAGACCCTGTGTTGATGACAAAAACCGGATTCCCTCAAGCTTTTCCAGTCTCTCACGCCATTCCATACACTGTCCAGGGAGCCAGAAGGTATACATCAGCACCAGACCGCCGGTAGCCATACCTCCCAGATGTCCGTATCTTTCGACAAGCAGCGTATCAGCGCCTTCCCGCGCCGCGGCTATCGCTGCCGATATCCCCCCAGGCCCCGACCCGATAACCAGGACTTCAACCTCCTTTAATACATTGATTTCCCTGGGCGGTTCCAGATAAGTTTTACCGATCATTGTACATTCCTCCCATTTTCTCTTTATAGGTATAAAAGCATACTACAAAAATTTATATACTATCCAATATTCCTCTATCAGGAAGGTCTGAGTACGGTTATATAAATGACCAATCAAATAAAGTGAAATACAGGGGTTTTTGTATTATTTAAAAGGAGCGTAATTTATTTCTAGAACAGTAACTTTACGCTTCATTGTTGGTCACTTATTACCAAAAAAACCTTTCAAAGATGAAGATAAGATAAGTTGTCTTTAAATCGGCTATTGACAAGATGTGTTATCTTATTATATAAGAAAACCAATATGAATTCCTATATGAAATCATGATAGTACACCGCATATACAAAACTATACCGACATGGTACCGACCGGGTAATGACGAAGAGATAGTTTTGAAGTAACTCATATGGTTGATTGTTGCCGCGTAAAGTTGATAACAAGGTTATACAGAAACGGCTTGTTGCACAGGATGTGGAACTGCCATGAAATGAATAAGATAGACATCTGAATTATTTACAAAAAATCAGGTCTTGGTCAAAAGCTGGGAAATGACTTCAGATGAAGGTTTAAGCCTCGGCTTTTCCCCCATGAAGATCGGATATGGACAAATAGTTGAAATGGCAACTGGTCTGACGCCCGGGTGGATTCCAGACGGCAGCGTATATGACGAGAAAGGGGGGCTTGGGAGGCTGTAATGTTGCATGCGGTGGTTGGCACCCCACTTTTTATAGTCAACTCATGCCCAAACTGAGTCCTGCATGCACATCGATGGTATCGTATATTGCGAAACAAGAGAAATAGATGACAGGAAAATCATAGAAGAGAGAAATGTATTTAGATATCGTATTTAACGCAAAATAAGAAAGGAGCGTATAGACAATGGCAGAAGAAAAAAAGGATCTGGTCTACGATGTGGTTGTTGATCATGAGCTTCATGGCGTCACAATAGAGCAGATTGCCTGGTGGGGGGCTAACATTGAGAAAGGCTACCCACTATGGCACCCCGAGGATCATAAATCACACACTCCGTTCCCCACCCGTCCCGGTGAATTCGCCGTCGCCAGGGAGAAAATGGGTGACGGTCCAGTTATGGAAATACGTCTCCCAACGGCAACAAAACTGGAGGATGTGGTTGATTTGCCCGTAGTCTACACCGATCTTGTCAACGTGGGCGGCCAACCTGACCCTGATGGAAAAGTTCGGAGTTACCTCACCCATCAATATGAAGCAACACTTTACGGAGTACAAGGGCGCTCCATTATGCATAGGGAAGAAGGCATGCCTCGCGAGTTTGCTGAAGCCTTCAGGAAGCATTGTACAGAAGAAGTCGGGCGTTTCCCTGAGTTTCTACCGCAACTGTGGAAGATGTGGCAGGTCGTGAAGGACCCGGAGATTAATCGCCCTGCCCGCATACGAGGCTTAAAGAAGTTGGCGAATGGTAAATGGGCTTATGAGATTAAGGATATAAGTTCGGAAGAAAGGAGATAAGATTCTGTATGGCTGCTAACATTACGTTTGATTTAGACCTCTGCAATAGTTGTAAGACCTGCATAGATGCCTGCTTTATTGACGTGATTCGCTGGGATGATAAGAAGGAACAACCATTCGCGGCCTATCCTGAGGATTGCGTCCTCTGTTTGGGTTGTGAAGAAGCTTGTCCTGCTCAGTGTATCGAGGTCGTGCCGGCAACTGTATCTGCTGCACCGCAATAGTTGTCCGGGGGTGTTTGTGTCAGCAGTGACATGTGCCTCGGCACGAATTGTGGAATAAACGCAGAAGTTAGTTTGTCGAATCCAATCTAAATACTTATTGTGAAATCAAGGAGGATTAGAATGCCCAAACTGGAAGAGCTTGGAGAGGTTATCTCCACAGACGTCCTGGTAGCCGGGAGTGGCATTGCCGGCCTTCCGGCGGCTATAAAAGCCAAAGAGGCATCCCCGGAGAGCGATGTTCTTATCGTCGATAAAGCAACCGTCGGCTGGGCGGGACTGGCGCCTAAGGGAGGAGGGGTATTCTGGTGTATAACGCCGGAAGATGACCTGGACAAATTTGTCGAATATCATGTAAAAAACTTTGGGTATTACTTGAACGACCAGGAACTGCTAATCCGGAATGCTAAAGAAACCTGCGGGGCAGCTCAGCAGCTTGCTGAGTGGGGAGTAAAGGTGCAAAGGGATGCCCAGGGAAAGCTGCTTACCGGGCATCTTTTGAGCACCAGATGGTCTCATGCCGGGGCTGACCTGGACATGATCATGCTATTACAGGCCCGGGCGCGCAAATCAGGCGTGAAGTTACTAAGCAAAGTGCAGATAGTAGATCTCCTGAAAGAGGGTAACCGCATTGTCGGCGCGGTTGGCGTTAATGTCGTCAATGGTCGCTTTTACATAATTAAAGCCAAATCGACCATATTGGCAACGGGTGGCCTGAGCCGTACTGCGCCGATGTTTACCCCTCATTATGGTGAGGGCGTCGCCTCGGCCTACCGGGCCGGGGCTGAAATGAGAAATGCCGAGTTCGGGTTTCTCGCCCATCCGCGAGTGAAAGGTGGCGGGAATGTTCCCAATTTAGCTTTTATGATGTGCAATGAAGCAGGTGAGAATATGGCCGAAAAATACATGCCCGAGGTCTTAAAAGAGGAAATATATGATACGGCCATATTAACTCCGGATTTCGTTATTGGAGTATTCAAGGAGACGAAAGAAGGCCCCATAAGAGCCGATATGTCTCGAACTGGCCCTGAAAGAGGTGGCCCGCCCCCGGAGCTTAATTGGAACCGGCCTATACAAACCAGTTATTTTACCCGTCTGCGTAAACTGAGTAAATATAGTCGGCCTGCCCCGCCCAATCCAGAGGCAGAAATTGGATTGGCTGCCGGCTGCTCGCCCGTGAGGGTAGACCACGAGATGAAAACCAGCCTTGAAGGGCTGTGGGCTATAGGGGACACCAGCTACAATGGTTCAGCCTGGGGAGGGGCAGTGTGTATGGCTCCCGGCAGGATGAGAGGCAGTCCCCTGATGATTGGATTACTGGGAGGGTTAAGGTCAGGTCCGGCCGCCGTCCGCGCCGCCTCTCAAGCTGGTTCACCCCGGATTGACTATGATGAGGTTAAAAAGCTGAAAGACGAGATATTTGCTCCTCTGCAGCGCAGCCAGGGGCTTTTACCTCAAGACGCCATCAAGGAATTGG
>JAFGFY010000256.1 GCA_016930795.1 Deltaproteobacteria bacterium | reverse complement strand
TGTCCCAAATCTCTAACGGGGGGGTGGATTATTCCAAGCGTTTAAATACATAGCGCACAGCCATATCGCCATAGCCCATTTTCCCATCCGGCGAAGGTTTGATAGCCTCCATACCGGGTATGACCATCTTATCGTATTGCGGCTCCAGGATCAGCGTGTCGTCTCCTTCCATGGAACACAGGAAAGTCATCGATCCCAGGGCGGGAAACGCGGCCAATTTATGATGGACGACGAGCTCCGTACCGTCGAATTCATATGTTCCGGCATCAGCCATGAATGAGCGGGGGGCCGCGGCAGAGGATTCCTCGCCAGGTGCCGGTTTCGGTGTGAAATCACGGATGGCGCTGTAGTGCTTTCCCATGATATACATCATGAACTGAGCATCATGCCTGGTTCTTTTGTTTTCACCTATCCCCACATCCATGTAGTCAAGAGTCCACACACCCTTTATTTTTTCGCCGGTATTCTGTTTCGCCGGTTCCGGTGTTTGAGGGGTTTGCGTCTCACAGGCAAAGAAAAATGGAAGTGCCATCAGAATGCAAAGAGGTAATAAAAGCTGTTTCATTGGAATTCTCCTTTCTTTTGATGATGAATAATATCTAACAATGACCAATTAAAAATAACCAATGAACAATTAGGAATGAGCAATTTTATCAGTTAGGAAGGTTTTTGCAATAGCTAAACACATTTTCATTCCTTATTGAGCGGAATCCAGACTTTCATTTTGCCGATCCCTCTGTTGGACCAGGTGTAGTAGGGAACGGCTTTTGCGTTTTCGTTACTCAGGGTGACGACACCACCCAGTAACTCATTTTCCATTTTCGGGGTGAAGATTTCCGAGGAAGCAATCCCAAGACGGTCCAGTGCCTCTTGTTGATCGATCCACTCGAAGGCATAGACGAGGGGCCCATATTCTAGGGCTGTTTTTCCCAGGTCCTCTGCTACCCTGTAATCCGCTACAACTTTACGCGGTGTCATGGGAAATTCGAGGCTTACCTCATCTTCTTTCCAGGTCCTCTCCAATACGATGTAACCGTCCTTTACCGATGGTTTGATTTCCTCGCCGTTCACTCTGATGATCGGGGAATGCGCTTTTTCCTCAAGATAGGTATACAAATCTCCGGGCAGGACCGTGTTTCGCGCCCAGTAAGGGATTCTTAGTTTGAGTATGGCCGGACTATCTTGGGTTGAAGAGACGCGGATGTTGACTACGCCGCTCCAGGGATACGGAGTCTCCTGCTGAATTTCAAGGAGAGTATTTTCAAGGGGCACACGGGCTTCACTGCTCGCGTAAAGGTTTATATACAGGGTGTTCCCGGATGTTGAATAGAGAAGCCCCGCTACTGAGGGGATAAAACGGATCAGATTGGTCGGACAACAGGAACAGTCAAACCAGTCTTTCCGGGTGTGTGCTCCCTGGTTAAAGGCATATTCCCCGTCGGATTCCAGGGGATTCGGGTAAAAGAAATGGGTCCCATCCAGCGACAATCCGGAGAGGAGTCCATTGTAAAGGGTCCGCTCCATGACATCCAAGTACTGAACCCGCCCTGTTTTGCAGTGCAGACGATGGTTCCAGTAGACGCTCCCTATCGCGGCGCAGGTCTCGTTATAGGCCGTCAGGTTGGGCAACTCGTAGTTCTCGCCGAATGCCTCTCCCTCATGTCTTGCCCCGATTCCTCCCGTAAGATATATCTTTTTCTCCACCATATTTTGCCACAGCTTGTCCACGGCCTTTTCATATGCGGCGTCCTTCATCAGTACGGCGATATCCGTCATGGCGGCATACATGTACATAGCCCGGACCGCGTGACCCACGACTTCATCCTGCTCGATGACGGGCAAATGATCCTGCGAATAGGCTGCGGATAAAAAATTATCATTGAGTTTGTGGTGTTCAGGGTTTCCGCGATTATCCAGAAAATATTTAGCGAGCCTTAAGTATTCTTCCTTACCCGACGCGAAATAGAGCTTAATCAACCCTGTTTCTATGATCTGATGACCGGGAACTGCGGCTATCTGTCCTTCCTCACTTCCAAAGGTCTTCACAATCAGGTCGGCATTCCTGTAGACGATTTTCAGGAAGTTCTCCTTGCCGGTTGCTTTGTGATGTGCGTACGCGGCTTCATATAAATGACCGGCGTTGTATAATTCATGGCTTGCTTCGAGCGATTCCCACCGTCTCCCTTCAATGGCTTTGACCCAGGGTGAAGGTGGTTTGTTTGGGTTGATGGTGCGCCATGTGGTGAGGTAGCCGTCAGCCTCCTGTCCCTTGCCGATGATCTCAATCATATTGTCCAGCTCTTTTTCCAACTCGGGGTTGGGAGCGCTGATGAGCGATATGGAGGCGCCTTCAATAATCTTATAGACATCCGTATCGTCAAAGGGCATTTTTCCTTTGACGCTTCCCTCCATGTGACCGCCGGCAATCAGGAAATTATCCAGCCGGCCCTCATTCCTGCATTTTTCCAGTGCGTAGGGGATTGTCTTTTCCTGAATACGCTGAACAATGGGCAGCCAGAAGCGGTCGGTGAGTTTTACATTGCGGAGATCCACAGGAGTGATCATGTAGCTTCCTGTGTTAAAACTCCTGTCCTGATTTTTTACGGGTAAACATGAGAAAATGTGTAGGGTCACAAACAGAATCAATAAAAGGGAAATAGCCAATCTGTTGTATAATGAAACGTCCCCGATCAGAGACAGAAAGCGATTGTCCTTCCAGTGTAACATTGACTTTCCTCTTTTCTCTTTAATGCATAGGTATAGTATATAGCTCCAAATCTCTAACGGGGTTAATCCCCAGCTCTTAGATCATCCAGACCTTCGACCAAACGTTTCGCCCAGGCACGGACAACATGTATGGCTCGCTCGAGATTCGTTATTCGATTTGCCCAGTCAAAATAGCCTCTGTCGGTATCTTCACGGGTGTCTACCCATCGGGAAAGAATTTCACCGCTTACGGCATCATA
>JAFGFY010000052.1 GCA_016930795.1 Deltaproteobacteria bacterium | reverse complement strand
CCCGTTGACGGGGCCGTGCAGATGCCGAACATATTATGGCCGGCAGCAACCATCACATTATCAAAGCGAGGTAGACGGTCGATGAAAGGCAAACCATCGACGGTCATGGGTCGCCAGCCATACCACTCCTCATCCACAGGGCCATATGTCTTTGTGTTGAGATACCCTCGGGGTCCTCTCAACAGGGCCCGAAGTCGTGTCCTGTTCAAATCAGGGTCGTAACCTGCAAATTCCATGGTCCCTCCCAACCTAAATCCACTCTGGAATGGGGTGGCAACAACCCCCAACTCTTCGAAGAGACACGGGACCTTGGGACCATCTTCCATCACAGGCATGGTCACGGAATAGCCCTTTCCCGGCTGAATGGGCAGCCTGCAGCCTATTGTTTTAGAGAGGAGGGGAGTCCAGGCCCCGGTGGCCATAACAAAGGCATCCGCGGCCACGTCACCATCGGAGGTGACGGCAGAGACGGCCCGCTTATTCTCAGTGCGGAACGCCACAAACCCCGTCTTCTCTATAATGGTGACGCCCTGTTTACGAAGCACACGTGCCATTTCATTCATGAATCTGTCCGGACGAATCCATGCCGCCCCCGGGTCGAACCAGGCCCCGACTACTGAAGACCGGACCGACGGCTCTCTTTCCTTTAGTTCATTGGGTAAAACCGCCAGGCAACCCGTAATGTATTTTCGGATGGCCTCATTCGTCACCTTGAAATGCCGAAAGGCCTTCTCATCACGAAACAGATAGAGCGCTCCGCTATGCTGCCATTCGCAACGGATGTCCTCTTCAAGGATAAGGGTTTCGAAGAATTCACAGGCCCTGTTCAATAGAGTTGCCCGGGCTGTGGCTGCTCGATCAATGGCTGTGGGTGTGCAATGCAAGGTAAAGCGCAGCAACCACTGAAAAAGCCTGATATCCAGGCTCGGCCGGATATACAAAGGAGCGTCGCGCCTGAGCATCCAACGCAGGCCGCTTATCAGGTTGTTCATTGAATTCAGGGGGAGTACGTGGCTGGGGAGAAGAAGCCCGCAATTTCCCCAGGAACTCCCACGGCCCAGGATATCCTGTTCCACGAGGGTCACGCGCCATCCTTTTCTGGCCAGATAATAGGTGGTTACCGCCCCTATGACACCCCCGCCGATGACAACAACATGTTCAGATAAATGAGGAGTTTTGGGCAATCCTGACGATTCTCCGATGATTCATGAGGAGCCGAAACGGAAGAGGTGTTTTACTGTATTCCAGCCCATTTTTCGGCGAAGGATACCAAGCTGGTCCTGAAGGGGAATGTTTTTTGGGCAAACATCTTCACAGGCAAGGAGCCCCATGCACCCGAAGATACCCTCGTCCGTGCCTATGACCTCAAAATATTCATCTTCGGTGCGTTCATCTCTGGGGTCCATCATAAACCGTGCGATCCGATTCATGGCCACGGCTCCGACAAAGTCTTCCCTCATATTGGCCGTCCCGCACGCAGCCACACAACAACCACACTCAACGCACCGTTCCAATTCATAGATTTCTTCCGCAAGGGCATTGTCCATTCGCTCTTCTCTGGCGCTAGGGTCAAATTTTTTGCTTGTGTGAATCCAGGAGCCCACCTTCTCGTTCATAGCACGAAACCAGGCGCCCGTATCCACAGAGAGGTCCGCGATCAATTTGAAGACGGGAAGGGGCATCAGGGTGATCTCTTTTGGGAGTTCTCGGGTCAGGGTCTTGCACGCCAAACCGGGCCTTCCATTGATTACCATGGCGCAGGAGCCGCATATTCCGGCGCGACAACAAAAATCAAACTGCAAAGACGGATCCTGCTCCTCCCTGATTTGAGTCAGTGCGATGAACAGGGTCATATTCTCCTTTTCTTCCATTATGAAGATGTCGGTATGTGGAATAGAATCGGGATCCTCTGGGTCATACCGGAAAATATGGAAAGTCAGCTCTCTTCCCATCTCATGCACCTATGATCTCTCCATCACAACTAATGATCTTACAAACACCATATCCCCGATCTCCGGGGGCAAGCTCCACGACCTTTGAAGCAGCCTCGTAGTTCAGTGTGGGGAGGTCAGACCCTTCTCTCCACGTCGCCAAGGTCCTATTGAGCCAATCCCGATCGTTTCGGGCCTCAAAGTCTTCTCGGGCATGGCACCCTCGACTCTCGGTCCGCTTGAGGGCGGCGTAGGCCACACAGAGGGCCAGTCGTACCATGCCCTGAATCTTAAGGGCCAGACTTAGTTCGGGATTCGCGCCCCGCCCGTTTGAGCGAAGCCCTACCCGCCTGGATTTTTCATGCAGTCCCTGCAGGCTATCCACTGCTTTTTGCAGGTCTTTGCCGTTTCTGAAAATGCCCACGCGTTCCATGAGTACATCCTGCATGGCGTTACGAATCTCAAACACGTTTTCATGCCCCGCTCGACCCGAAATCATACCATCGATTCGCTCTTGATTCTTGATAACGGCACCCTTAATAAGCGCGGTATCATATTTGCTTTCAGAACCCTGCAAGAACGCCACGATTTTTTTACCCACAATCTTTCCCGCCACAACGGTTTCTGCCAGGGAATTGCCGCCCAGTCGATTGAAGCCATGGAGATCCCAACAGGCAGCCTCACCCGCGGCAAAGAGTCCTTTGAGCCCGTAGGCGGCGCCATCCTTGTCGGTCCTAACACCTCCCATACTGTAGTGCTGGGCCGGTCTGACGGGAATCAACTGGGTAATGGGATCCACCCCCAAGAAATTATTACAGATTTCTTCTACTTCTCGAAGCTTGGTCTTGATATGCTCGGCACCCAGATGACGAATGTCAAGCCAGAGATGATCCCCATGGTCGCTTTTCACCCCGAGCCCTCTTCGAATATGGTGGATCATCCATCGGGAGACCACATCACGGGAGGCAAGCTCTGCCTTTTCAGGCTCATACTCATGCATGAATCGCTCTTCATTGACATCCAGGAGCGTTCCACCATCCCCTCGGCAGCCCTCGGTAACCAGTATGTTGGTGGGGACAATACCCGTGGGGTGAAACTGGACGGCCTCAGGATTGCCTATGGGAACGATCTCCGTGTCCAGGGCGATCAAGGCTCCTCCACCCTCATTGATCACCGCGTTGGTGCTTTCCCGATAGATCTTGCCGTATCCTCCAGTGGCAATGAGAGTGGCTCGGGCCAAATAGGCCCTCAGTCTTCCTGTCTTCAGGCATCGGGCCACAGCTCCTATGCAGGTCTCGCCGTCATGAATAAGAGAGATCGCTTCAGTGCGGTCATGGACAGTGACCCCCAGCTCCACCACCTTGTTATCCATGGTATAGAGAAGGGTATGCCCGGTTCCGTCAGAGGTATAACAGGCCCTCCATTTGGCTGTTCCGCCAAAGCCCCGGGCTGTAATGAGCCCCTCATTTTCTTCGGATTCTGTTTTTTCGTATGGCTTCCCTCCTTTAAAATAGACCGACTTTCCCGGCACAATCCGGTTCCAGGGGATCCCCCAGAAGGCCATTTCACGGACAGCCTCAGGGGCCGTCTCCACAAAAAGCCTGGCCACTTCCTGGTCACATCCCCAATCAGATCCCTTGACCGTGTCCTGAAAGTGGGTGTCCGGACAATCAGCCTCTCCCATGCAGCAGTTGCCCAAGGAGGCCTGCATGCCTCCTTGAGCCGCAGATGAGTGGGATCTTCGTGGAGGGACGATACTCAGACAGATACTCTGAAATCCGGCAGTACTCACCTCGATCGCCACTCGTTCTCCAGCCAGGCCGGCGCCGATGCACAACAGATCAGTCCACACGGTCTCCAAATAATAAACCTCCTCAGATGGGTAGGGTCAAAAATCTCACAATCGTAACCAAACCGATCAGCACGAAGAGGCTGGTAAGAACGTTTTCGAATCTTTTAAAGCCTTTTCGCGTATTACGCCGAATAAAACCCCACTTCACGCCGATGCGATAGAATCCGATTCCGACGTGAAGCTCGACCATGGGCAAAAGAATCAGGTAGAAGATCAGCCAGAACCCCCCTTGAATACGGGCGGCGCTCTTGGCCGCCGTTATGGGCAGGTCGGTCAAGACGGTCCACATGTGGATGGAGCCCATGATCAGGATGATCATGGCAGTTAATGCCTGGATCACCCAGAGCCACGTGTCGGTATGGTGAAGCAGACGACTATGCTTCCAGATGGTGGTCTGTTGGTCCAGGCGAAAGGGGATCTTTCGAGCGGCCAGGAAGAAATGAAGGAGAAAAACGCATCCGATGACCGGTCCTCCCACTTGCGCCATGTAGGTCTCTTCAAAGAACCGGGCAAGGGTGTTCATGGTCCCAGCGCCGAAGTTCACGCTGGCTACTAGCACCATGTGGCTCCACATAAAGATGATCAAAGCCGCGCCGGTGAGCATTTGAAGCCCGTCGAAATAGGCCGATGCCCTGCTTGGCGCTGGGAAATAGATGGTTGTATCAATGGCCATTGGCATTCTCCCGGCCTGAGCCTAAACGACTGTATTAACAGCATGCTACTACTATCCGTCCAATGGATTGTCAAGATGAATCATGGTATTGGGACGTCTATTCGGGACACGCGCGGTACACGGAGAAGATCATCCGTTTTCAACTATGGAGTGCTGAGAAAAAATTCACAAAAAACAAACTTTGACTATTGACAACTTAATCTTAATCATCTAGGGTAAACAAAACTTGTAGAACTCATTGTATTTTGGCGCCATACAGCATTTCGCCCCGGCTTTTTCCTTGACTTAAGAAGACGATTTATCTATATTTCGCCCCCAACACAAGAGTGGGTCATGATAGGTTAACGGTCTTTATTAATTGGATATTTTCGCGTCCGAAGGTGTCTATGAAACTGGAAAAAATCCTGAAACAAAAAGCCCCCGCTGTGGTCAAGACATGGATCCGAATGACCCTGGATACCTACCCTGCGGATGCAAGAAGATTCCTGAATGAACAGAAAGACCCTTTTGCCAATCCTGTCGGACAGGCCCTTTCTCAGGAGATGAAAAATATCTATCTCGAACTCCTCGAAGGTCTGAATCCTGAAACGGTCTCTTCTTTTCTTGACTACATGGTCAAAATCAGAGCGGTTCAGGATTTCTCTCCCTCTCAGGCTGTAGCCTTTATCTTTTTTCTCAAGAAGGCCATAAGAGAGGAACTGAAAAAGGAGATTCAGAAAAACCGACTCCAAGACGAATGTATGGACTTTGAAAGCAGAATAGATGCATTGGCGCTTCTTGCCTTTGACATCTATGTGACACATAAGAAAAAGCTCTATGAAATCAGGGCGAATCAGGCGAAGAATCAGGTTTCCAAGCTACTGGAGCGGGCGGGCTTGATCTGTGAAATTCCGCCGTGGAACCCGGATTTCAAAGATGCCAACGGACAAGAGTGAATCAAGTGAACTAGGGAGCAGACTATGAATTTTGTGTTAAGCATTGTGGTTTCCTTTTCTGCCTTCGTGGTATTGGTTCTAATCCCCCTGGTGGGCGTATGGGCTTTGGACTTGCGCACCCTTTTCGGCACGGTCATACCTTATACGGCTCTACTCATATTCTTTCTGGGGCTCATCGTTCGCGTCATAGGCTGGTCACGATCACCGGTCCCCTTCCGTATCCCGACCACAGCAGGCCAACAGAAATCTCTCCCATGGATCAAACAGAGCAAGATCGATAACCCCTCAACCACCCTGGGCGTTCTAGTCCGTATGATCTTTGAAGTACTCACCTTCCGCTCCCTGTTCAGGAACACCCGGATGGAATACAGAGAAGGACCGCGTATCGGATATGAATGGGAAAAGTGGCTCTGGCTGTTCGCCCTCGCGTTTCACTATTCCTTTCTGGTTGTGGTGATTAGACATCTGAGGTTTTTCACAGAGCCTATCCCCGCTTTTGTCACCCTGGTGGAACAGTTGGATGGTTTTTTTCAAGTTGGGTCCGCGCCTTTCTCCGGTTTCATGTTGCCCGGCGCCATGCTCAGTGGGCTTTTGCTTCTGGGGGCCGTAAGCCTCCTTCTTCTTAGAAGGCTTTGGGTAGCCCAAGTCCGCTACATCTCCCTTCCGGCCGATTACTTTCCCCTGTTCTTGATTTTGGGAATTGCCTTTACCGGAGTCTTGATGAGATACCTACTCAAGGTGGATGTGATCAGGGTCAAAGAATTGACCCTGGGATTAGCCAGTTTTCAACCCAAAAACCCGGAAGGCATTGGGGTCCTCTTTTATATTCACCTGTTTCTGGTCAGCGTGCTTCTGGTCTACTTCCCTTTCAGCAAACTCGTTCATTTCGCGGGAATCTTTTTGAGCCCCACAAGAAACCTCTCCAATAACAGCAGAATGGTCAGGCATGTCAATCCCTGGGATTATCCTGTCAAGGTCCACACCTATGAGGCCTATGAAGACGAGTTCAGGGAAAAGATGATAGAGGCTGGGCTGCCCGTGGAAAAGATGCCTGAACGACCGTTGGAACAGGAGGCGGAAACACTACAACAAGGAGAAAAGGATTAGATATGGCCGATGTCCCTAAACCTGAAGAATTGGCAAAGATAGATCATTCTCTTTCACCCTGGCAAGGCTGGATGAACGCCCCTACTGAGATCCGGGAAGGAATCGCGTGTTATGGTGTTGCTCCGAAGAACACGAGGATTGTCGATTTTCCCAACCCGAGGGAATGGTCTCCGTTTGATGAAGACTGGAAGCTACCCGAGAACTGGAAAGAGATTGTCCTGGATGGATTACGGGAGAGGATTGATCGGTTCAGATCCTTAAAGATCTTTATGGACATCTGCGTAAGATGTGGGGCATGTGCCGATAAATGCCATTTTTTCATCGGAAGCGGCGATCCCAAGAACATGCCGGTTCTCAGGGCGGAACTTCTTCGCTCGGTCTACAGAAAGGAGTTCACTACAGCAGGAAAAATTATGGGGATGTTTGCCGGCGCTCGAGAACTGACTTACGACGTTCTTAAGGAGTGGTGGTCCTATTTCTTCCAGTGCACGGAGTGCCGGCGCTGCTCGGTCTTCTGCCCTTACGGCATTGACACGGCTGAGATCACCATCATAGCCAGGGAATTGCTGAATCTGTTGGGATTGAATATCGACTGGATAGGCGCACCCGTGGCCAACTGTTACAGGACCGGGAATCACCTGGGGATACAACCTCATGCATACAAGGATATGATCGACTTTTTTGTGGATGAAATAGAAGAGGTCACAGGCGTCAAAGTGGAGCCCAGTTTTAACAGGAAAGGGGCTGAGATCCTTTTTATCACACCTTCAGGCGATGTCTTTGCGGACCCGGGCACCTACACCTGCATGGGGTATCTGATCCTTTTCCACTATCTACAGAGCCTTGGTCTCGATATTACCTGGAGCACCTATGCATCCGAAGGCGGAAACTTCGGCTATTTCACCTCCCACGAAATGGCCAAGAGACTCAATGCCAAGATGTACGCCGAGGCCAAGCGCCTCGGTGTCAAATGGATTCTGGGCGGAGAATGCGGCCATATGTGGCGGGTGATCAACCAGTATATGGACACATTTAACGGACCCGCCGATTTTCTTGAAGAACCGGTTTCTCCCATCACCGGGACAAAATTCGAGAATGCAAAATCCACTAGGATGGTTCACATCACGGAATTTACAGCGGATCTCATCAAGCACGGGAAACTCAAACTGGATCCGAGCAGGAACGATAATCTCGTGGTCACCTTTCATGATTCCTGTAATCCCGCCCGAGGTATGGGGCTCATTGAGGAGCCGCGGTATATCATTCGGAATGTATGCAACCATTTCTTCGAGATGCCGGAAAACACCATCAGGGAACAGACCTTCTGTTGCGGCAGTGGATCAGGCCTGAACGCCGGGGAAGACATGGAGCTTCGAATGAGAGGCGGGCTTGCCAGGGCAAACGCCGTGAAATATGTCCATGAAAGACACGGGGTCAACATGCTAGCCTGTGTTTGCGCCATTGACAGAGCGGTCTTCCCGGATCTCATGCAATACTGGGTCCCGGAAGTGGGTGTCACCGGTGTTCATGAACTGGTGGGCAATGCCCTGATACTGGATGGAGAGAAGGAAAGAACCACTGATCTGCGTAACGAACCGCTTCCCGGCGTGGAGATAGAGGAGGAAGAATAGCATGTACGACGGATGGAAGATCTTGGTTGGACTTATCATAGGCGTCATTCTGCTGGCATACCCTTTCTGGCCTGATGCGGAAAAATGGGCTGCAAAGACACCGGAGCCTGAACTCACCGCTAAGGCACAGGAGGCCAAGGTCTGTGTGGAGCCGAAGTCATACATAAGGACCCAGCATATGAAATTGCTGGATCAGTGGAGAGACAGTGTGGTCCGTGATGGCATCCGGCAATACGAGAACAGCACGGGAAAGGTTTATGACATCAGCCTTCAGAATACCTGCATAGAATGCCACTCCAACAAGACCAAATTTTGCGATCAGTGCCACACCTACGCGGGAGTGGACCCTTTTTGTTGGGACTGCCACATTGAACCTGAGGAGAACATGTGATGGGCATCAAGAGGAGAGATTTTCTAAAGCTGGCCGGACTTTCAACCCTCATAGGATTGGGGGGCAAAACAGCATTTCAACTATTCGCCCCCGGAGAATTGGAGGCCTCCATTAAAGAGGTTCCCCTGACTGCGGGGACGAAATGGGGTATGGTGGTGGATATGACCAAGATGGACGAGCACTTGATGGATAAATGCATTGAGGCCTGCCACCGCACCCACAATGTTCCCAAGATTGAAAATCCCAAACATGAGATCAAATGGATCTGGAAAGAGGCCTATGAACACACCTTTCCCGGCCAACACCATGACTACGTTACGGAAAAATACGAGAACAGAAACTTCCTATTGCTCTGCAACCACTGCACCAATCCCCCTTGCTGTCGGGTGTGCCCCACAAAGGCCACCTGGAAGAGAGAGCAAGACGGCATCGTGATGATGGATCAGCATCGATGTATCGGTTGTCGGTTCTGCATGGCCGCATGTCCTTACGGTGTGAGGAGCTTCAACTGGGGAGACCCGCGAACCATGGATGAAGCACTCAACCCAGACTTTCCCACTAATCGGGAATATCCCACAAGGGCCGTGGGAGTGGTGGAGAAATGCAATTTCTGCGCGGAGAGATTGGCCAAGGGACAATACCCGGCCTGCGTGGAGGCCGCCAACGAGATCAGGAAAGGGGCTCTGACATTCGGGGACCTGGACGCCCCGGATTCCGAGGTCAGGAAACTCCTCCATGAACACTACACGATTATACGCAAACCGGAATTGGGTACAGGGCCCAATATCTTTTACATCGTATGAGGTGGTTATGTTAGAAAAGGCGATACAAGGAAGTCGACTGTACTGGGGATGGGTTATCGCGTTACTCGCATTTATCGGGATAGGGTTTTTATTCTATCTGACCCAGTACTTTGAAGGCCTGAAAGTCACAGGCATGAGCAGAGATGTGTCGTGGGGGTTTTATATTGCCCAGCTGACCTATCTGGTGGGCGTTGCCGCGTCGGGCGTCATGGTCGTTCTCCCTTTCTACCTCCATGATTATAAGGCATTCGGCAGGATTACCATTCTGGGGGAATTCGTCGCAATCTCTGCCGTGGTCATGTGTATTCTTTTTGTACTCGTGGACCTGGGTAAGCCCATGAGGTTCCTGAATGTCCTATTGTATCCGAGGCCTAATTCGGTCCTGTTCTGGGATGCGACTGTCCTGAGCATCTACCTTCTACTCAATCTCATCATTGGATGGAATGTCCTCAGTTCGGAGCGTAAAGGCATTCACTACCCCGGCTGGGTCAAGCCTCTGATCTACATCTCCATCCCCTGGGCGTTCAGCATCCACACGGTGACAGCCTTTCTATATTCGGGCCTGCCCGGAAGACATTATTGGCTGACCGCCATTTTGGCGGCCCGTTTTCTCTCCTCGGCATTCTGTTCCGGCCCGGCTCTTTTGATTCTGCTTTGTATGATTGTGAGGAAGTTCACCCGATTCGATCCGGGAACAAAACAGATGAGGACCCTGGCCGTCATTGTCACCTATGCCATGATTTTCAATGTCTTCTTCTTTTTCCTCGAGATTTTTACGGCCTTCTACAGTCAAATTCCCAGTCATATGGTCCATTTTCAATTTCTTTTTGCCGGATATGAGGGGCATGGACGGCTCGTTCCCTGGATGTGGACTGCAGCCTTTTTCGCGTTGGTCTCCCTGATTCTTTTGATCAATCCCACCACACGCAAGAATGAGGGAACCATGATGGTGGGTTGTGTCGCTGTAATCATTGCCACGTGGATAGACAAGGGACTAGGCCTGCTCATAGGGGGATTCACACCCAATCCCTTTGAACGGGTGACCGATTATTGGCCCACCCTGACGGAGTTCATGATCAGCGTGATGGTCTGGGCCATTGGCCTCTTTGTGCTGACTGTCCTTTTCAAGGTCGCTGTTTCGGTCAAAGAGGAAGTGGAGGGGGTAACGTAGTAGGAAAGGATCCGGTAGGGAAATTTTTCACAAAAAAGCTTGACACCTCTATTTCACTCTGTTACATACCCCACCATTGAATTTCGGGGAGACTGAAACCGATTGTAGACGACGATAACTTAATAAATTTGCTGATAAATCATTCAAATCCAAGTATAGGGGAGGAAAACCAAATGGGATACCAAGTAGTAGTTGATAAGGAAAAATGTCAAGGGTGTGAGGAATGTGTTGAGGTCTGTCCCGTAGACGTCTTCGAGATGCAGGACGACAAATCCGAGCCCGTTAACGCTGAGGAGTGTCTGGGTTGTGAAAGCTGTGTGGAAGTTTGCGATGAAGAAGCCATTACCGTAACGGAGATCTAGGAAACGAAAATCCCAATCCCGACAAAAAAGCCGCTTCATTTGAAAACGGCTTTTCTTTTTCAATTCATTGGGTTTATTTTGTTTGATCCCGCCTTTTGGCGGAAGCGCCATGAAATCGCAGGACGGTTGTGCCATTACTTGATATGGCAGCCCGCGCATTTCTTGTCTGGCGCATTCATCTTCCCATTGGCCACAGCTGCTTTGTGACAGCCCTTGCAGTTGTCATGAAAGGCCTTCTTAAGGTCAGTACCCTCAGCTTCTTCTTTGATGGGGTTATGGCACTTAAAACACTTCTCCACCGGATCTCCCTGCTTCCAGACGTTTTCTCCCTCCGAATATGCGTGGTGGCAGTCGGTGCAGGCCGTCTGATATTCTTCTGCATGCTTCTTGTGGCTGAATGGAACGGGCTCCTTTGCATCGGCCTTATACCCATCATTTCCAATGGAAATTTCGTCGGGCATCTCAGGACCTTGCGCTACCGTAAACGTCGTACCTATAAGAAGCAGACAAACTGCCAAAATAGTAATATCCAGACTCAGAACTCCTCTTTTCATCAGAAATTCCCCCTCCTTTTTAAATGAATTCAATATGTTCGTCCCAACTTCAAGGACCTAATAGCAATCTTATAAATACCATTTATACTGGATGGGGATCACTATTGTCAAGGATTAATGTTACCCGCTGATTGTCGCGGATTGTATATCTTCTGGAGAAGCTCTATCGTCGCATCCCGTCCCTTGTCTATCCCGGAAGAGAAAACAGCCGATAGGCCTGGAAGTCTTGGCCGATAGGGATATCCACGGAGGCGAAGCCGCGTTTCATAAAACTCATGCATGGTTTTATATCCTGTCATATTCGCTGAACTGCATAGAAAAGGTGCCTCGTCCCTGGGACAGAGAACGGAGAGAAGTGGAGTATCCGAACATTTTTGAGAGTGGGACACGGGCGGTCAAGACCTGAATCGGCCCTCTGTTGATGAGCTGTTCAATCTTTCCCTGCCTGGTGTTGAGATCACCAATCACTTCCCCCATGAACTCCTCCGGAATTAGGACCTCCGTCTTCATGATGGGCTCAAGAAGGATGGGATCAGCCTGTTCGCAGGCAGTTCTGAAGGCCATAGCAGCTGCAATTCTAAAGGCCATCTCGTCCGAATGGTTTTCCCGTATTTGGACACCCAGGAGGGTTGTTTCCACATCTATAACAGGATAACCCATGACCACACCACTGCTGCTGTTCTCTTCAATGCCCTCTTTGATCGCGGTGAGGAATTCATCTGTTAACTCAGGTGCTTCACATCGGTTCACGAACCGGTTACCCTTACCACGAGGTAGGGGGGAAACCTCTATATTGACACCGGCAAAGTGCTGTTGTCCGGCCAAGTCTTTCTGGAAGACCTCTTCATGTCGAATCTTCTTGAGGATGGTTTCCCTGTGGACGACTTGGGGCTTTCCCTGGTTGGTCTCCACGGAGTACTCCCTCTCAAGCCGATCCGTGATGATTTCAAGGTGAAGCTCTCCCATCCCTGAAATAACGATTTGGCCGGTTTCCTCATCTTCTTTGAACTTGAAAGTGGGGTCTTCGTCCGACAGTTTCAAAAGAGCTAACATGAGTTTATCCTGGCTCTGCACGCTCTTAGGCTCCACGGCCACGGAAATCACAGGTTCATTGAATTGAATCGGCTCAAGCAGAATCGGATCGGCCTCGCTGCACAACGTATCACCCGTGGTTGCTTGTTTTAGGCCCATAACAGCGATAATGTCACCGGCTGAGCTTTGGTCCATCCGCTCCCGCTTATTTGAATGCATCTTAAGAAGCCGGGCCAATTTCTCATTCACGTTTTTTCCGGGATTGTAGACCTCATCCCCCGTCTTCACAGAGCCGGAGTAGATGCGGATATAGGTCATCTTCCTACCCTGATCCATCATCACCTTGAACGCCAGGGCGGAAAAGGGCCCTTTGATTTCCGATGATCGGACGGCCTTTTCCCCGGTTTGGGGAACATGTCCGACGATGGGCGGGACGTCAGGAGGAGAGGGCAGGTAGTCCACAATACCCTCCAGAAGAGGCTGAACTCCCTTATTGCGTAAAGCCGCTCCGCAGAAAGTAGGAACCACTTCCAGACTAATCGTAGCTTTTCGAATGGCACTTTTTAGTTCGCTGTCATTAATCTCTTCTTCAGCCAAGTATTTCTCCATGATGACATCATCTTTTTCCGCCAGGGTTTCCAGAAATTTGTCCCTGTATTTATAAGCATCTTCAGCGATCTCAGAAGGGATGTCCATTTCGTGATACTCGGCCCCAAGGGTCTCCTCCTCCCACATAATGGCCTTCATCTTGAGAAGGTCTATTACCCCCATGAAGTCATCATCAGATCCCCACGGCAATTGAAGAATAAGGGGGGTGGCCCCTAGACGGGACCGGATCATATCAACAGCCCGAAAAAAATCAGCGCCGATTCTATCCATTTTATTGATAAAGGCGATTTTAGGAACCTTGTATTTATCCGCTTGATGCCAGACCGTCTCTGATTGGGGTTCAACACCCCCCACGGCACAAAAGACACCAATAGCCCCATCCAGGACCCTTAGAGACCGTTCTACCTCGATCGTAAAGTCCACGTGGCCGGGTGTATCGATAATATTGATGGTGCGACCAGCCCATTCACATGAAGTCACGGCTGAAGTAATGGTGATCCCCCTCTCCTTTTCTTCCGACATCCAGTCCATGGTGGCCTCCCCATCATGGACTTCTCCCATCTTGTGTACCCGACCCGTATAGTACAGGATCCGCTCCGTGATCGTGGTCTTTCCTGCATCAATATGCGCAATGATGCCTATGTTCCGGATCCTCTTGAGTTTTTGTTCTGATGTCATGTCTTTATAATATAAAGGAACAGATTCGCTGTTTTTGATCTGACGTGAAAATCATGCGGTCTTCCGATTAATGAGTCCCCTCATGATAAGACCCTTTTATATCTGTTAAGGGTCATGGTGTCTTTTCGAAATGACCAGGCCGTGAGACTCGGAACCATAGAAAAGATGCCATGATCCGTATACTTTTAACATAAGTAATGAATTTATACTCCTTTCAATCGATCTCATTAACCGGAAGAATCAAACATGCCTTCCCTTCTTTTAAACCCCAAGACATCAATCATCAGCATGCGCAACCTTAAAAGATGCCCAACCTCCACAGAGTTACATTGACACGGAGCGTAAACCTAAGTTATCTTGCTGAACCTGTCAAGGTAATTAAGACTGAGAAAAGGTGAGACACTTGATCGATTCCATGGCTCAGAGATTGGAGGATATGTTCACGAGACTCCTGAATCACTTCGGCCCACAACACTGGTGGCCGGGAGAAACCGAATTGGAGGTGATCGTTGGTGCTGTCTTGACACAAAATACCAATTGGAAGAATGTGGAAAAGGCCATTCTTAATCTAAAGGAAAGGGGACTGCTATCTCCGGATCGGTTAAACGCCCTTTCTGTGTCAGAGCTGGCTCAACTGATTCGGCCTGCAGGTTATTATAATATAAAGGCAAAACGACTGAAAAACTTGATTGATCTTCTGAGAGAACGCTATGGTTTAGACCTTTCCAGATTACTCGACCAAAAGACTGACACCCTCAGGCAAGAACTCCTTTCGGTTAATGGCATTGGATTTGAAACCGCCGACAGTATTCTTCTTTATGCGGCCCGCCGGCCTGTGTTCGTTGTCGACGCCTATACCCATCGTATTCTAAGACGACACGGCATGACGGACGAGCAAACCGACTATCACGAATTGCAGTCTCTGTTCATGGACCATCTTCCGGAGGAACCATCCCTTTTTAATGAGTTTCATGCCTTGATCGTCAGAACAGGAAAGGAGTATTGTCGCAGAAAATCCCTCTGCCATCTCTGTCCTCTTCAAGAGTGGGGACCGGTTCCACCCCTTGTTTGAGTCGAGTGATTTGCCTCGGATGAAGACACCGAATCCCCGGTGAATTTCTGAGTTCAATAATCAAACTGCATTCTGGAGGAACCCCGTGTTTGACCCTCAAGATTGACTTCACAGCCACGGAATACTAGATTATGCGTGACCTAGAGAGAGTAGTCGGAATCGAACAACGTCTACCATTCTTACTCTCTGCTATAACTGGAGCAGGCCTGCATGATGAATCGAAGTATAATATCCCTCGGGTTGTTCCTAGAGAGGGTCATTCATGGCTAGATTTTCTTTAAAGAGAGCAATCCTTCTCCTATCAGGTCTGCTTTTTTTGGTTATCCTGCTTCTCGTCGTGAGTGCGGTGCGTTTTCTCATTACGCCTGCTGAACAAGAGGGGAGGGAGCAGGTCCTTTTCGTCCAGAAAGGCCTGTCCCTGAACCAAGTGGCCAGTGAATTGGAGAGAAGGAACATCATCGTCAGCAAGGCCCTTTTCGGACTCTGGGGAAAGATCATGGGTTCAAGCAGGCGTATCAAGGCGGGAGAGTATCGATTAAGCCCGAACATGCCACCCATCAGAATTCTAGAAATACTAACAACAGGTGCCGTGATCACCTATCCAGTCACATTTCCTGAGGGATATACCATAGAGCAGATCGCGGATGTATTGGATAGTAACGAATTGGTTGAAAAAGAAGAGTTTGTTATTCTCGCGCACAAGCCAGCCGTTCTGAAGCAATACAATATTGTCGGGCCGAGCTTAGAAGGGTACCTGTACCCGGATACCTACCACTTTCCCAGGGGTATATCCCCGTCAGCCGCCATTGATGCTATGATCAGCCGGTTCAGGCAATTGACAGGTCCTCTAGAAAAGAGGGCTGAAGTTTTAGGCATGACCATGGAAGAGGTCATCATCCTGGCCTCCATCGTAGAAAAAGAGACCGGTCTTGGAGATGAGAGACCCAAGATCGCTTCTGTGTTTCTGAACCGTCTCAAGCAAGGGATGCGTCTTGAGAGCGATCCCACAGTCATCTATGGCATTAATGGATTCAATGGAAACCTGACACGAAAAGACCTTGAGGAACCGACTCTCTATAATACCTATGTGATACGGGGTCTTCCGATCGGGCCCATCGCAAATCCAGGTCTCGAGGCCATCAAAGCAGTCCTCTTTCCAGAGGAAACCGATTATCTCTATTTTGTGTCAAAGAACGACGGTTCCCATCACTTTTCTAAAACCCTTTCCGATCATAACATGGCGGTCCGGTTCTATCAGAGGGGAGGGGGGGAGTCGGCTGGTCAGAACGATAATCCCTCATAGCCCCTCGCAATCCTCATCCCAGGGCCTCACAACGAGGGTAAGTCCACGGGTTTCTTGAACTCTCACTCGCTCTCCCTTTTCAACAAACCGGCTGCCGGAAGTCAATACGGCCTTCCAAAGCTCACCGCGCACCAGGACGTATCCCGAAGGAGCCATTCGCTCCTTGGTAATGCAACAAGCTCCAATCATCGCATCCGCATCTTCCTTATAGTGTTGGTCATAGGCGCGCCACACAAAAGGATATAGGATAACGTCTTTGGCCACCCAGAGAAAAACAGAGCACCACAGCAAACTTGAGGGAAGCTCAAACCAGCGCAGGACAAACAGCATGATAATAACAAGCACAGCCAGCCCGGGTAGCTGGAGCAAGGTGTATTTCACCAGAATAGGGGTTGACCATTTTCGTTTATTCATGGCAGTTTACGAATGTGACGAAGTGTGTTGAGGGATAGTAACGCACGGCCGGGACATTCTTGATGCAGTAAAGAGAGGATGACTGATTGTTAGAATGCCCCTAACTGGCAAGGAGAAATCTTGATTCCGAGAGTCTCGCAGGCTGAAGCAACCGACAATTTGCCAAGGCCGAACCTTTTAGCGATACCCCAGGCGGAGACACAGGGAAGCCGATCATGGATCAGCGCCTTCTTAATAGCCTTTTCTAATGCGGGAGAAACAGAGTCGGCCGGTTTGATTTTCCTTTTCTCCGGACCATAGCCGAAAAGACCCAACTGGCATTGGGTGATGGTATATTCAAGCGTGTCGATAGTAAATCCGACTTCCTCAGAGGACTCATCTAGCTCAGTGGCGACTTTAAATGCAACAGCACAGGGAATCGTGTTGTCTGAAACGGCGGAAGTCAAAGCGTCCACGATCTTCTGATTCGCGCTTCGGCCCGGTGGATGCTTGGCAGCATAGTGTCCTCTGTCCTCATGGGTCATTTGATCTTCTCCCGAAGTGGTGTCTTCCCTGGAAATCCCCTCCCACAGAACCCCTTTGGCGTTTATGAGTCACTCTCACGCTTTGGTCATGGGGTCTACTCTTGAGGTTAGAACACCGTAGGAAGGCTTGGGGCTCAAGCTGAAGACAATAAGGACCTCTCCTTGTCTTCCAGGACGTATACCTTACAGCTTTGATTTGATCCCATGACCGGGGCAGTAGAAGGTGAGTCTCAATGATCTAAAATGTCAGCTCCGATTCATATTGAATACGGCTGTTTTACTACAAAAAAAAAGAGGAGACAACCCCAAAAGGATCGTTGGGGATGTCTCCTCCGAATTTTTTATCTGGCGATCACTAAACCTTCAGTTAATGAGCTTCATGAAATCCTGGTCATTCCTCAGCTTGTCGAAACAACTGGATTTCTTCACGGTGTCTTTGAAATTTGGATCGGTCTCGATGGCTTTTTGCAGAAGGAAGATAGCCTCTTTTCTTTTCCCCTCTATCACGTATACATTAGCCAGATTGTATAACGCAGGGACAAGATTGGGCTTAATAACCTTGGCTTGATTGAATGCTGCCTTTGCTTCCTCAAATCTATTATTCCTAAAAAATTCAGCACCTTTGTTATTCCAGAGAACAGCAAGATCCGGCCTTTTTTTACTCACCTTTGCATCGCTTTGTATCGCTTGCATACACCCTCCTATTATCTGGTACCGTTTAGATATCATTTGTTACCCTTAAACAGTGATTGTTAGTGGATGCTCTTCGGACAAGGGGTTTCTTGGATTTCCAGGGCCACAAGATAGTGTCCTCTGAATCTTCCCTGATCCCTTGTGATGTGTCGGATCCTTGTTTTCAGGGAGGCGGTGGAATAACTCGTTCCACTGGAGTAGAATTTCAAATCCAGTGTGTCGCCTTCTTTTAGATTAGGCAAAATAGCAGAGTCTTCTTTTACTAGAACACACATGGGAGTTGAGGAGATATTCCAAAGCTTGAATTGATATGCAAGCTCCACACCCTGTATGGAAAATTCTACGCTATGATAGTGAGGGGACAATGGGTTGCTCTCAAATGTTTCATTCTCCATAGTATTGGGCGGTGTGATCTCTTTCATCATTGCATCCTTTAAAGTTTAGGGTGGTCTTGCCGGTATGGTTATCGATCAAACCAGCAAAATTTATGCCAAAACGCCATTGATCTCGAGTGTTTGATAAAAGCCAATGAATGCAAACCGGCCTTGTTTATCAAAGCCAGGAATACCGGGACGTTTCAGGCGCTCAGGCAGCAATGAAAATGCCCGATTCACCGAAAAGACTCAACCACATAGGGGATTTCCCTCAGTTCAGATGTGCACATAATCACACATTCCTCCCAAAATGTTCCCTAAAGGATACTGTGAACTGGCTTTTTTCAAAAAAAGACTTGATGACCCTGCTCCGGATCCAATAGATTGAAGCAGAGGCCTATAAGAGATATACATTTGATGCGAAACTCTAAGAGAAAGAAGAGTCACTTGACCGATTTGGCGGAAAATTCCCCTGGAGTAAGGGATGCCGGAGCCTTTTCCGTTTTTGAAAGGACATATCTCAGATGAGAGCCCTGATCATCAGACCAGCCGCCCTGGGTGATACTCTGATGTTAGTGCCTGCGATGGTTCAGATGAGTGCTTCCACAGATGTGGTGCTGGTGTGCAGACAGCCGTCCCTCGACATCTTAAGTCCTTATGTCGGGCAATCCATTGACTATGAAGGCCCCGGATGGCATCGATTATTTTTAGAGCAATATGATGGACATCTCTCTTTAACTATTCCCCGCGTGGATCGGGTAGTCGCCTTCCTTAATGATCCGGAGGGGACTGTTGAGAAAAATTTGAGGTTCTACCTGCCTACTGCTTCAATCCATCTCTTCCCGGCCTTTCCACCGGAGAGAACAGGGATTCACGTAGCCAGGTATTTGGCTGAATGCATTGAAAAGGCGGGGTTACCGGCAGATCCCGAAAAGGCCTTGAAGGCTGCCCGCAATCGCGCTCTCTTGCATCCGGAGCCAGTTCTGATCCGACAGCCTAAGATAGTGTTTCATCCCGGATCGGGTGGACAGATCAAGAACCATCCCCCAGATTTTTGGATCGAGTTGATCGATGAATCAAGCAAAGCCCCTTTATTGGGCGGACATGATTTCGTGGTTCTGCTCGGTCCAGCAGAGGAGAGACTCTATCCGTTCTTCACTGAAAATATCCACCATAAAAATACGCAAATCCTCTTCTACCCTGAGATAAAAGACCTGATATCTCTGCTAGGGAAGGCCTCCCTCTATGTGGGGCATGACAGCGGTATCACCCATTTGTCCGCCATGCTCGGCACACCGACCATCGCCCTTTTCAAAAGAGGCTCCGTTCCTCAATGGAACCCTCTCGGCCCGGCTGTAAGAGTTATTCAAAGCGAAGAGACCTCACCAGATCTTGTTGGAAAGGTCCTCAGGCAATCACGGCAAGTCAGACAAGATTGAAGATACCTGCAGATCGTCCTCCGCGGCCCGCCGTCCATCTTCAGGTTATCAGACGGATTCTTCAGAAATGCATTGATCATAAAACAGTGTTAAAGTCTGTTTTGATTGTTCAGGGCTTGGCGTCATAGTCAGCTTTACGGATGAATTTTTCTTTGATATACTATGAATATTCAGGAACATTTGCTGACGTCCTTCTACTTAATCTAATCTGCTGCAGGTATCTTCAAAGGTCTTGGGCCGTTTTTACAACTCCGGCTCAAGCAGGAGGCATTTGACTGTGCGACTCATTCTCCGGATCTTCCGGCCTGTTCCCGAGGACAACTCACCCCTTCCGAATACTTCTTATAGCCGCCCTAAGACAAAACAACTTCTTCAAAAGAAAAAAGGGGTTACGATTGATGAGACTCTTCCATTTTCTCAATCTCATCAGTCTACATACTCGTATTGAATGATTTATAAATATTGCCGTTTCTGGCATTAATAGATCACCCAAACCTCGAGAAGAACATATGCGGCACAGAAAATACATCATCTCACATCTGATATGGGTATCCCTTTGGTTGTTGAGTTGCATCTCAATCGCTTCATCGCAGAGTGACACCGCATCCTTCCTAGCAACAGATGGCGGCAAAAAGGGGATGACAAAGGGACAGGCAGTAATCCTCGGAGTGGTTGAAGGTCTCACAGAGTATTTGCCGATCAGCTCCACCGGTCACTTGCTGATAGCGGAACGGATCATGGGCATTGGTGAGTCTAGGTCTGGAACGTCAGAGATCAAGCAGCAGGCCAAAAAGGCTTCAGATGCCTATACTATTTGCATCCAATGGGGCGCCATCATCGCCGTACTGGGATTGTATTTCAGACGCGTTATACAGATGACTCGAGGTCTGATGGGAAAGGATCCCGTCGGCCGCCGGTTGCTGCTTAATATGGCTGCCGGGTTTCTACCCGCTGCCATAATTGGACTTCTGTTTAACGAAACCATCAAGACGCACCTCTTTGGGCCCTGGCCGGTGGTGATAGCCTGGTTTATAGGTGGTTTAGCAATACTTGCCGTGAGTTGGAGGAATTATATTGGTCTCCGTCAGATCCATAGCGGTATCTCCTTCGACAACCTGACTTGGCAGTTGGCCCTGGTCATTGGTTTTGCTCAATGCATTGCCATGTGGCCGGGTGTTAGCCGAAGCCTAGTCACAATTGTTGGAGGTCTGTTAGTGGGACTGTCTATGCCGGCTGCCGTTGAGTATAGCTTCCTACTCGGGATGGTGACTCTTGGCGCGGCCACTGTCTACGACGCCATCGCGCATGGAGAGGTTATGTTACAGACCTTCGATGTCCCCTCTCTCGCCATAGGCCTCGTGTTCGCTTTTGTCTCAGCTATCATCTCGGTAAAATGGATGGTGACCTATCTAGAGCGTCACGGCTTGGCCCTCTTTGGTTACTATCGGGTGGGCTTAGGTATAGTAACGGCCGTTTTGCTCGCGACTCACATGATCTGATTCAGATCGACAAGGTTTCTTCACATATCATTTCCGTTGTTTTTGCTATCATGAAGTCTGTCCTGAAAACGCCATAAAGCTGGGTAGATTGAAGGTCAAATAGTGGGACCCCTCCGATTCTGTGATCTCCTAGTATCGTGTATCAGAAACAGCTTTTATTATCCTCAATAGATCCAGAGCGAATAGAAGAGGCCTCCTTGTTACTCACGGATCTATATCGAATATGTAATGATGTGAGTTTCTTTTGAGATATGACACTAGCTCATTAGGGTGTTTGTCTTCACATCATCCCAATCATCTCCACTGCGTAGCCATTCAAAGGCATAATGGCGCTGGAATGAAACGCCATAGACTAGATCATCCGGCATTGCATCCAGCTCGTATGCTTGTTGAGCCTCGAACTGAAGTCTGAAAACACGTTCATCCTCCGCACGAACTGTCGGTGTAGGTCTGAGCTTTGCAGAGGAAATGAATGGTTGAATATCATCACCAAGCCCTGGCATTATCTCTTTAGCCAGTTTCGTGGTATCACAGGTTTTGGTGGGTAAGCCAATAGTCTCGACCTTTTGAATGGTCCACAATAATGCCCATTGCGCCTCTTGAAGCCATCGAGCCCCTCTTCGATCTTCCTCCAATAATCTGCTTGGTTTTTGTGATAGAAGGAAGGCTTTCTCGCGAGGTGATACCTGATCCCAAATACTCTGGTTCTTGAACCATTCAATGATAGGTCCGCGATCTACTCCATGGCCGGCTGCGGCAACCGCATGAAGGATGATCGTGCGAACAGCAATTTCCTCGGCGGTTCGTTTGTATGGTTCATCGTAATCCTCTATGGGCGGTAAAACCTCCTGCGTGTCTATGCCTCGTGCCGCTGCCCATTCTTTTGTTTTCATCATGCAATTATCCTCCACAGATAACGAAGCAAAAAGCCGATGACCTTTCGGCGGTTTTATCCCATTTCTTTTTTGGTCTTAAAAAGCATCCGCTCAAGGTCCACTGCTTTTGGTATAGCACAGCGACGTTTTATTGATATAGCCCAAGGAACAACATATTTTGTCCATGTTTGACAACTCGGCTTAATGATCTCAAACTCATTCTCAAAATCTATTTCATGCCTAATCTCTCACCGTGCTCAAGAAGAGCAATGGACTCTCTCAGTCGTCGCTCTTTTGTCTCCTTCCGCTTGGCAGCTGATATCCAGCCGACAAACCGCTTTTGATAGGAAGGAGCCAGTTGATCGTAGAAACTCTTCGCCTTTTTGTTTGTTGCTAGTGCTGACTCCAATTCCTCGAGGGCGTTCAATGGTATTTGTGGTTTATCTGATTTGTTCCACAGCCCGGATGTTTTTGCCTCCCGTACCTTCACAATGCCGGCTTTAGTTAAAAGGCCTTGCTCCTTGAGTTTGGTGATGCGGTTCTTGTTTAATTCCGACCATCGGCTATCAGCGTGACGAGGTGTCAGCTTTCTCACATACTTTTCATCATCGATTTTCTTGATGATGCTGTCTATCCAACCAAAACACAAAGCTTCTTCAACGGCCTCATCATATTCGAGCGTGGCCTTACCCGCATGCTTCTTGTAAAAAACCAGCCAGATGCCGTTGCTCTTATCATGATTTTGATTGAGCCAGTTTCTCCATTCTTTCCGTGTTTTTACATATACTTGTTTCATAGTCTCTCGTAGAATGCTATCTTAATGGACAGCCCGCATTATTCCAAGTTAAGATCATTCTGAATCAAGGCTGTAGCCGTCGGCCCTAGAAATCCGTTATGCAATATCTATCTAATAATCAATAAGTTATCAACGATTGTAGTTTGCGAGCCATCAGACGAAATATAGAGCTATCCTAGCCCAGTTGCGCTGCTATGGCAACCGCTTATGCAGGTAGGTTTTGAAAGGAGAGATGAATGGAACACCCGAACAAGAAATTGGAGTATTCAAGTATGTCTTACGTTTTAACATAGCCTGCCTTGTTTTTTCATTGTTGATGTGGTTGTTATTGGAGGTCTGGAGTGCTATAAAAGATTACCCATTCTCACACTTTAGATTGGAGGTAGAGTCATGAACTTACGTTCTTCCAAAAAACTATCCATTATATTACTTTTGAGCGTTTTGCTGACAGCCGGTCCTCTGTTTGCTCAAACGAAACTATTGCGGTTTCCGGACATTCATGCGGATACAGTGGTGTTTTGTTATGGGGGGGATTTGTGGAAAGTGCCCGTCACGGGGGATATTGCCGTGCGTCTTACCGCGCATCCAGGACAGGAATTGTTTCCTAAATTTTCACCGGATGGCAAATGGATAGCATTTACTGGACAGTATGACGGTGACGAGCAGGTCTACGTGATCCCTTCAGAGGGGGGAATACCCAAGCGACTCACGTACTATCCGGCACGTGGACCACTGGCGCCACGTTGGGGATATGACAACCAGGTGTATGGTTGGACGCCGGATGGGGAGAAAGTGCTCTTTCGTTCCCTTCGCGATGCAGATGAAGGCAGCGTGTTGACCGCGTTGTACACAGTGAATGTCGAGGGAGGTCTACCGGTGAAACTCCCCATGCCCACATCAGGAGCGGGCGATTTTTCATCGGACGGCAAACAAATAGTCTACTCACCCCTGTTTCGTGATTTCCGTACCTGGAAACGTTATGAGGGAGGATGGGCTCAAGACCTCTATATTTTTGATTTAAATTCCCATGAGGTCAGGAAGATTGCCCCAGGTAAACGTACAGAACGCGATCCCATGTGGATCGGAAACACGATTTATTTCGCTTCGGACCGCGAGGGTACCCTCAATTTATACGCCTACAATGTTGATTCGGATGAGCTTACGCAAATCACACGCAGCACAGAGTGGGATGTTCGCTGGCCTAGCTCGGACAATCATAGTAGGATCGTATACGAGCTGAATGGAGAGTTACAGGTTTACGATATAGCCTCTGAGCAGGACCGCAAGATTTCCATTACGGTGCCAGACGATGGTTTGGCCATGCGGCCCTCACGATATTCGGCTGAGAAAAACATAGAAGACTTTCAGCTTAGCCCTAAAGGTGAACGAGCCTTGTTTGTGGCTCGAGGAGATGTTTTCACCACGCCTATCGAAAAGGGGCCCGTTAGAAACCTGACCAATTCTTCAAACGCCCATGATAAGTGGGCACGCTGGTCTCCCGACGGTAATAAGATCGCGTTCATCTCTGACTTAACCAGCGAGGATCAGGTTTATGTAATCGATCAGGATGGTACGGCTAAGCCTGAACAATTGACGAGCGAATTAAAGGTTATGTTGTACGCCCCGGAATGGGCTCCGGATGGAAAGCGGCTTGCCTTCTCCGACAAAGACGGCAGACTTTATGTTCTAAATGTTGCTGACAAAAAAGTCGTGACAATCGCTGACGACGCGTACGGAATGATCGATGACTATGCCTGGTCTGCAAACGGCGGTCACCTGGCTTTCTCAATGGCAGATTCTAATCTATACCGCTCTATTTATATCTGGAGCGTTGCTGATGGTCAAGTCAGGCGGGTTACAGGTACTTACTTCAATGAATACAATCCCGTTTGGGATACTGAGGGCAATTATCTTTACTACCTTTCGGAACGACAATTCGCGCCGCAGATCAGTACTGTTGAGTGGAACTTTGCCACCAATTGCCAAACCAATATTTTTGCCCTGGCACTGCGGAAGGACGTTAAACAGCTCTTTCCACCGGAGAGTGATGAAGTGACCATCGGTGAGAAAAAAGAAGATAAAATAGAAAAGAAGGGTGAAGAGGGGGAAAATAAGGACAAAAAGGAAAAGAAGAAGAAAGAGTACATCAAAATTGATTTCGATGGACTTGTAGAACGTGTAGCCAGTGTGCCGATAGAATCGAAAAACATCAATGGGTTTTCTGTCACAAAAGATAAGTTGGTCTACATGACCTCTGGCGCGGGGTTTTATGGCCGTGACAGCTACGAAAAATCGAACTTGCATATTTTCACCTTAGAAAAACGTAAGGACACGGTACTTGTTGAAGACATCTCCAAATACGCTCTCGCAGCCGACGGCAATAAAGTGATGGTGCAGCAGGAGAAAACATATAATCTGTACGACGTAAAGCCAGGGGCAAACGGAGAGGCAAAGGATAAAAAAACCATTTCTACCAAAGAGCTTATGATGGACCGAGTTCCAGCTCAAGAGTGGGAAGAGATCTATAATGAAGTCTGGCGGCGCTATCGGGACTTCTTCTATGTGCAGAATATGAATGGTTATGACTGGAAAGCGATCGGCGATCAATATAGAACCTGGTTGAAACATGTGGCTCATCGTTCTGACCTCAACTATGTCCTTGGCGAGATGGTCTCTGAATTAAACGCGGGGCACTGCTATATCGCCGGAGGTGACTTTGAAATTCCTGACCGTCCCAAAGTGGGGTTACCCGGAGCTCGATTCGAGTTAGATAAAGACGCAGAACGCTATCAGATTTCAACAATCTTTAGAGGTAATAATGAAGAGGCGAAATACCATGCCCCTCTGATGGAGGTCGGGGTAGATGCTAAGATTGGGGACTACGTCCTGGCCATTGACGGTGAAGAACTTAAAGGCAATGATAATCCCTACCGGCTGTTACAACACAAAACAGATCCAGTGACCCTCACACTCAATCCAAAACCCACTTTCAAGGATGCGCGTAAAATGACATATAGGCCTATCACCAGCGAGGCGAATCTCCTTTATCTGGAGTGGGTAAGAAAGAATCGCGAGAAAATCACTGATATGACCGATGGTCGTGTCGGTTACATGCATATACCGGATATGGGTTCGGATGGTATTTATGAGTTCATAAAATGGTTTTATCCCCAAATCCGTAAGGAGGGTCTTATTGTTGATGTCCGGTCCAATGGCGGCGGCAATGTGTCTCAATGGATTATCGAGCGACTGGATACCAACTTGCTGGGGACAAGGTTTGATTACGCGAGCGATATGCCCGAAACATATCCTAGTACCGTGTTCTATGGCCACAAGGTCTGTTTGATAAACGAAACCTCCGCGTCAGATGGCGATATTTTCCCCTACTATTTTCGCGAATCCGGGCTTGGACCGTTGGTCGGCAAACGTACTTGGGGCGGTGTTATTGGTATCAATGACCAGGGCCCATTACTCGACGGCGGACAGGTTTACGTACCGCAAAATAGCACCAATGATGAAAATGGAAAATATATCATTGAAGGCCATGGCGTTGATCCTGACATTGAAGTGGAAAATGATCCAAAGTCAGTGCTCGAAGGCCGTGATCCTCAACTCGAGCGAGGCGTACAAGAAGTACTAAAAATGATGACTGAAAAACCCATGAAACTGCCACCCCGACCTGCGGATCCGATTAAAACAAGATAGATACAATGATGTATTGTCAGTGTTGTAGGAGAAGCCTGTTACAGACTCGGACCATTTGGAGAATACAAAAGGCAGGAGTTATGCTGGCGAAGATCAGGAAGGACCCGACCTTGCTTTGCTCGGCAAGTCATTCTCACGCTGACTTGAACCCTCAGATTTTTCTTGAGTAAGGTTTTCGACGATAACCCTGATTAACGAACAAATCCCATGACCCGGAAGAAATTGAAAAGAGCGTTTTACTGGACCCTTCTTTTCGGCGTCCTTCTATTTCCTGCCAACGGACACACTTCGGAAGACAGTGCCTCCTTCACAGAAACCGATAACCGGCTGCCTCTATGGGAGTATGGTATAGCGGGCGTGGCAGCGAGTTTGCCTCACTATATCGGGTCGGACGAATATAAGAATTACGTTTATCCTCTCCCATATGTTATCTATCGCGGGGAAATCCTGCGGGCGGACCGCGAAGGCATTCGGGGGATTTTCTATAAAGGAGAGAAGTTTGAAACCAGCATCTCCTTGTGGGGCAATCCGCCTGTCTCGGATGAAAACGAAGCCCGCCAGGGTATGCCCGAACTGGATGCCATCGGCGAAATCGGACCGGCGTTTCGATACTACTTTTACCGCCATGGATGGGAAGACCACTTATATCTACAAGCGGCCTGGCGAACGGCATTTTCCTTCGGATTTAACGGCGGACTCGACATTGATATGGACTATCAGGGATGGCACAGCAGTGTGGATCTAAGCTATCATAAAAAGACACTGATCGGAGATCGGAAACTAAGCATCTATGTCAAAGGCGGGCTTCATTTTGCCGACAGTAGGTACAACAAATACTTCTATGGTGTGCCAAGCCAATATGCCGATTCGCATCGAGAGCCCTATGAAGCCGATGGTGGCTATGCCGGCTTCTCGGTCTCCGGCAGCCTTTTTAGAGAAATGACCCCCAAACTTTCCATTGGTTGTTATATACGTTGGAACAATCTCGACGGGGCTGTATTTGAAGATAGCGCTTTGGTGAAAGAAAAGAACAATTATGCCGTTGGCGCCTTGGTGGTATGGAAACTGATCGAGTCTTCAAAGCCGGCGCCGTGATGGCCGAAGGACACACGAGGAAGCCCAAAAGGCAATCAAGGGGAAGGACGACTGACAAATCGTTCAACGGGATTGGGCCTGCGCAGGACGTGGGACTCAACTCGTGAGTTCCAGTGGTTCGGAGATAATATCGGATTGATTTTTTGGATAGCCAATGATAGTCTAGGCGTATGATTAGGGACGCTACAGATAAGTATCGAATTAGAGATCATCGGAACGATGACCATGTTTCAGGAACGATGGAAGAGTGCCTTGAACTCGTCCGGCCATTGACCCGAGAAATGCCAGAGGTGTAGAATAGGAACTACATGAAGTCCGTCATGGATATCGATTTCGATCATGATTATTCGTCGCGGGGATTGACGGATCGATGACTTTGATGAAATGGCCTATGTCTCTTTTAAGAAAAGGGAGATGTTTATGTATAAAATTGAGAAGTCGGATTATGGTTTTAGGTTTGATTTTTAAGGATTTATCCAGGCTGATGAAATGAGACAATGGTTTGAAGACTGCAAGAAAGCCCTTGAAGATGTGACGGGAGAGTTTACCGTCATGGTAGATATGAGAAAAATGAAGACCTTACTGCCGGATTCGAAAACGATTCTGGAAGAAGATCAAAAGCACTTCATATCTAAAGGCGGAGTAGGATCAGCCGTCATAGCCCGCGATGTCATTACAAGACAGCAACAGAGGAACATCGCTGTGAGATCCGGAGTCAGCAATAGTGAAGTGTATATTGATGGTTCACAACCAGATTGGGGAAAAAGGCCCTGGACTGGCTTATAAATAAGATTCGATCTGAGTAAGAAGATCGACTTTGGAAATTCGGAGCTAGTGAATCCCAACTTATTTTATCTTTTTATGCAACTTGATCGGCTGATGAAAAGGAGGTAATCATGTATAAAATTGAAAAGACGGATTACGGTTTTAGACTTGAATTTGGAGGGTTTATACAGGCTGATGAAATGAGAGAATGGTATGAAGAAACCAAGAAAGCTCTTGAAGATGTGACAGAAGAATACAAAGTCTTGGTGGATATGAGAAAGATGAAGACATTGCCGCCTGATGCGAAGAAGATTCTAGAAGAAGGTCAAAGGCTTCATGTAGAAAAAGGCGGAAGAGGATCAGCAGTCATAGTCAGCAATGCCGTTACAAAAGAGCAACAGAGAAACCTCGGCGCGAGATCCGGAGTTGGGCTAAGGGAAGTGTATATTGATGGCTCGGACCCGGATTGGGAACAAAAAGCCATGAACTGGCTTTTGCATGGCGTTTCCCCTGAATAAGAAGATGGGCATTGAAAATATACAGCCCTTTGTCATGATCTCCCTTCGGGCCAAGGGGAAAGCGTATTACAAAAGAGGGCTTCCTTGCATTTGGGAGATGATGCGGAATTTATCCGGAGTCCCAACCGTTAGGGAGGGACCGCGGTTTCATTGTAGCCTGTACTCCGCAGTAGTCTGCTAAGGGGGATGTTCGGGAATCTTCAATTTCGGCAACTTTGTCTTGATCGGTGGCGACACGATCACACTGCATTTTGGGACGCTTTCGATATCCTTTGTTGCAAACCAGAATAGACTCATGAAGGCAAAGATGAATTTAAAATATCGAGAAGAACAGGACAGTATGGGTGTGGTGAGAGTGCCGGAAAAGGCCTATTACGGCGCTCAGACCGAGAGGGCTAGGGGTAATTTTCGAATTAGCGATCTGAGATTCCCCCGGGGTTTCTATAGGGCCCTTGGCCTCATCAAGAAGCATTCGGCTAGGGTGAATCGAGATCTCGGCCTTCTTGAGCATGATTTGGCTGATGCAGTGATCCAAGCTTGTGAAGAAGTCATCAGCGGGAGGTTTGACGACCAGTTTGTTGTGGATGTCTTTCAGACCGGTTCGGGGACATCGACGAATATGAATGCGAATGAAGTCATTGCTGGCCGTGCAAACGAGATGATGACGGGAAAGAGGGGAGGGAAGAGCCCGGTCCATCCCAACGATCATGTCAACAAAGGCCAGTCCAGCAATGATGTTATCCCTTCCGCGATTCATATCTCCACATTAATCGAGCTCAGAGAAGATCTTCTGTCGGCCATGAAAACCCTTCAAACGGCCCTGGGTGAAAAGGCAAAGGAATTCAAAGAGGTGAGGAAGATAGCGAGGACCCATCTTCAGGATGCCGTACCCATCAGCCTGGGGCAGATATTCAGCGGTTACGCGAGGCAGGTGGAGATGAATATCGGCCGCATTACGGGGTTGGAGAGCAACCTGGGAGAGCTTGCACTGGGCGGGACAGCAGTTGGTACCGGTGTGAACACTCATCCTGAATTTGCCAAAAAGGTTATTGAGGGCATCGCCGAAGAAACCGGATGTCCTTTTCGAGAGGCGAAAAATCATTTTGAGGCCCAGGCTGCCAGGGACACAGCGGTGGAAGCCAGCGGGGCCTTAAAGACCTATGCCGTAAGTCTCATAAAGATCGCCAATGACATTCGCTTCTTGTCTTCCGGACCTCGGTGCGGGTTGGGGGAGATCATGATTCCGGATATGCAGCCCGGCTCATCTATCATGCCCGGGAAAGTCAATCCCGTCATTCCCGAGGCGGTGATCCAGGTGGCGGGTCAAGTCATAGGAAATGATGCGGCCATTTCATTCGGAGGCCAGGCAGGGAACTTCGAGCTCAATGTGATGTTGCCGTTGATCGCCTACAACCTATTACAGTCCGTCCAGATCCTCTCTTCCTGTTCCACCCATTTCGCCAAGAAGTGCATTACAGGGATTCTAGCCGATCATGACAAATGCACGTCCAGCCTTGAAAGGAGCCTCTCTTTGGCCACGGCTTTTGTGCCCGAGGTAGGTTATGACCGATCTGCCGCCATAGCAAAGGAAGCGTATCAGACAGGGGAAACGGTCAGGGAAGTGGCTAAGAAGAAAAAGATTCTTCCTCATAAGAAGATAGACGAGATCCTGGATAGGATGATCAACGGGAGGTGATCTCGTTTGTCTCCAGCAATCGGTATGTTTCCTCCATCTGTGTTGAACCAACCCGAGGCCGAAGACTGAACCCGGATTTTCAAAACTCCTTCTAATACGTGTTACTGTTCATCCCCAATCCATTTTAAGGAGAGGCCCGTTCCGGGTTGGAAACGGACTAACCGGACAGTTTCACCTTCAAGGCTTCTACAACCTTGAAGAGGTCATCCACGATCCCGTAGTCCGAGACCCTGAATATGGGGGCCTTTTTGTCCTTGTTGACGGCAATAACGGTTCCGGCACCTGCAATGCCTGCCACGTGTTGGAATGCCCCGCTGATGCCCAAGGCAAGATAGACCTTTGGTTTCACGGATTTACCCGAGGTCCCCACCTGGTGGTAACTGGGCAGCCAGTTTTTGTCTACTACAGGGCGAGAGCAGGAGATCACTCCTCCTAAAAGATCCGCTAGTTCTTTTACAGTAGCAACATTCTCTTCTTCCCCTATCCCCCGTCCAATAGAGACCAGGAGGTCAGCCTGGGAAATATCTACCTCACCGGCTCCTGCTTCCACGAACTCCATAAATTCCTGGCGAGGTTCCGGCAGGTCCGGGGGGAGTTCACTCTTGAACACCTCTCCCCGGCGTTCTTCGGTCTTTTCAGGTGTGCAGACGGCCTGCCTCAAGGTAATAATATAGCCTTCGGATTCTCTAAAAGAGTCCTTGGAAAATACCTTTCCATTATAGATTTGTCGAGTCACCATGGGACGGCCGTTGTCGATCAGGATATCTATACAGTCTGTTGCAATGGGATATCCGGATTTAACCGAAAGGGCAGGGGCAAACCCCATTCCAAAGGACGTATGTCCTATGAAGGTAAGGAAAGGATGATGTTTCTGAATGAGCCTGTGAAGTATCTCCTTATAGAGGTCAGGATTGTAGTTTTCCAGCCGTTCATCCTCTAAAGTGATGACCCTGTCGGCCCATGGGGCTATGTCATCCAGAAATGCCGAATCTCTTCCCCCTAGCAATATGGCTGTCAGGTTATGGGAGGATTCCTTGCATAGTTCGCTTGCCTTGAAAAGCATCTCAAAAGTAATGTCCCTTACTTCACCTTTCCTGTGTTCCACAACAACAAATATATCGGCCATCTAGACACTCACCCCATTTTCTGCCAGGATACGAATAATCTTTTCCGCAACCATGGATGAATCACCCTCTATAATTTCCGCGCCCTCTGTTTCAGGCGGGAGGAAAACCATTTCAACAGTGGTACGTTGAGCGAGATCATCCTCTGTTAGATTAAGATCACCTGTTTTGATCACTTTCAGCTCCTTTTTACTTGCCTTCCTAATGCCCATGATAGAGACGTATCTCGGCTCATTGATTCCGGTTTGAACGCTCATGAGTGCGGGAAACCGGATTTTTAAAACTCCATCCATACCCCCTTCCAACTCCACCCTTATAGTGGCTTCTCTCCCCTCGGGCTCAATTCCGGTCACTCCAGCGGCATGGGCTATGCCCAGATGCTCAGCCAACATCATACCGACCATCCCGCAGTTATAATCATCAGCCTGTAGTCCGGTGAGCACAAGGTCATAATCTCCGCCTTTGATGACCTCCGCAAGGATTCTTGATGTGACAAAACCGTCCAAACCAAGATCTCCCGGATCAATCCTGATCGCTTTGTCCGCCCCCATTGCGAGGGCTCTCCTCAGGATCTCCTCATCCTCCTCGGTGCCAATGGTTACAGCGGTCACTGTGCCTCCAGTCTTTTCACGGAGCAGAACGGCCTCTTCGATGGCATAGTTGTCCCAGTCATTTATAACAAAAGGCAAGGCGTCCTTTTTCACGTCTTTCTCGAGTTCATCGATCTCCAAATCGGCTTCTTGGGTCATGGGAACTCTCTTGATACAGACAATAATGTTCATGCTTAAGTCCTCCTAAGGCGATAACATAATAGGTTATAAAGGCCAATGACCTTCAGCCCATTATTCAGATACCTATTCCTACAGCATGGTCAACGTGTTTTAAATAGAAAGGATAAGGACTGAGGATAGTCATTGCTTCTTTCTTTTTTCGTGCAGAAGAATATGGGAATCGTGTTTGCGTGTCAAGCCTCGTTTCCACACGATATCATGGATAGTGTTTTCGCGGCAGATTGGTTGATTGAAAAGGAGATGTAACACAACACCGCCCGGTTGTCTTGCACGACTGTTGACAGTAAATCGAAAGCGATATATAACACACAACAGTCCATTTGCAGGTCTTCTTCTTTGACCCAACTCATTAAAGAACTAGACATTTTTCCTATACGTCAATTTTTTGATCCTAAGACAATCGTATCAGTGCTTGAGAACGTACTCCGACCTGAGGGCGATGTTGTTTTCTGTGTGAAACAGGCTGCTTTTTCTGCATCCTGGGTTCATTCCATTCCTCGGAAACAGCAAAGATTTCCGTTAAGGATTGGATCAAAGGGGCCGGGGCCAGGAAATTCTTTCCCTCCCTTGATATAATGATCCCCATGGTCATACAAAGGAAGCATATGACGGTCTGCGGCTCCGAACCCAATAAGGTGAGTCTTGTCCTGCACCCTTAACGCCGTTGAATGCAAGCGTAGTACTCATAATGGATTGTATGAATGTTGCAAAAGGAGGGTTTGCTTTATGATTAAGAAATTTCAATTCAGAGAAGAGGCAGGGTGGTCACATGCTGACGAAATACTTCTCTGTTTGGATACCGGGAGTTGGCGAGTCGAGCGACCGGTGTTGAACAAGGAAAAGTGCAATTATTGCGGACTTTGTGCACTTTTTTGTCCGACTCAGTGCATGGTGGATAGGGATGACCATTTTGAACCCAATTTGGCGTTCTGCAAGGGATGTGGGATCTGTGCAAATGAATGCCCACGCAAGGCTTTTAGGATGCGGAAAGAAGGGGATGCTTAACATGGAAGGGACAGAGTTCAATAAGACGAAAATAAAAGTCATCACTGGTAATTCTGCCGCAGCCCATGGCGCGATGCTTTGCCGACCCGAAGTGCTGGCCCTTTATCCCATTACCCCGCAGACAGAGGTGGTCGAAGAAATATCTGGATTTTACGCGTCAGGAGAGTTAGACGCAGAGGTGGTGGAAGTTGAAGGAGAAAACTCGGCTATGAACATCATCACCGCCGCCTCTGCAGCAGGGGCCCGCGCTTTTACGGCAACCTCCTCCTACGGACTGGTCTATATGTATGACGCATTATTGCAGGCAGCAGGTTACAGAGTGCCCATAGTCATGGTGAATGTCAATAGGGAGACGCCTGGGATTACGGCTGTCTCTTCAGGACAACAGGACATGATCTCGACTCGGGATTCGGGATGGATTCAAATCATCACATCGAGCTGTCAGGAGATCCTGGATTCCATCATCATGGCCTACAGGCTTGCCGAGGATTTTGACATCCAGGTCCCTGTGATGGTGAACTACGACGGATTCTATCTCTCCTATCTTGCGGAGAAGGTGGAGGTCCCGTGCAGGGCCGATGTAGACGGTTTTCTGGCGCCTCTCAAGGATCAACCCCAAAGGCCCATACTTAAACCGGGCGAGCCCATGGGTTTCGGAACCCATGGGATTTTGGAAGGGTATCTTGAACTTCGCTACAAGCACTCTACTGCCCTGGAACGAGCAAAAGTCAAGTTCGATGAGATAGACAAGGCATTTGAAAGGCATTTCGGGAGAAGCTATGGCGGCCAGATCGATACGTACCGGACCGCTGATGCGGACATGGTTCTTGTGGCATCCGGAAGTCTGTCAGGAACCGCACAAAAAGTCATTGATCTTAAAAGAGATCAGGGCCTCAAAATAGGGTTGATACGCCTGAGAATGTTCCGTCCTTTTCCGAGAGAAAGACTTATTGAGACTCTTAGAGGCAAGAAAGCCATAGGGGTCATTGATCGGAGCATCTGCTTTGGGTGGAACAGTGGGCCTATATATGTTGAGCTGAGGGCACTATCTCCAGAAATAGGTTATATCCCCATGATGAGCTTTATCGATGGTATCGCGAACATGGATGTGAGTGTTGCCAATATCGAGAGAATGGTCAGGATTTTACAATCGGCGTCAGAGGGCGATTCCTATCAGAAAGTGACATGGATAGGTATGGAGGAGGAATGAGACATGACGAATAGAAAAGGCGGACTATCCAAGGTTTTCGATTATTTCTGTAATGAAGATCCCTTTGCGGAAGGCCTCTCCCCTTGCCCGGGTTGTCCTCTGGAATTGGCCCTGAGGTTGCTGGGAAAGATATTGGGCAGCCAAGATCTCGTCATGACGGGTACACCCTCTTGCTCAAACCCGGTCATGACGGGACAGAATGTTGGTGCCTGGCACAGATTGACCGCATATTGTACGCTCATGACCGGCGCAGCGGCAAATGCGACAGGCCTTTCAAGACAATACCGCAGGAGCGGTCAGGATGCGACCGTTGTTTGCTTCAATGGTGACGGATGTGCCGCCGACATCGGATTTCAGGCCCTTTCAGGCGCTGCTGAACGGGGTGAGAATTTCATCTACGTCTGCTATGACAACGAAGGGTATATGAACACTGGGGTTCAAAGGAGCGGCACGACACCCATAGGGGCTAAAACGGCCACAACCCCGGTGGGACCAAAACAGAGGGGAAAGTCCACCAGGCGGAAGAATCTGCCCCTTCTCATGGCTATGCACCGCATTCCCTATGCCGCCACGGCGACTCTGAGTCATCTGGAGGACTTTGCCAAGAAGCTTCTTAAGGCCAAAGAAAAGAAGAATGAAGGGCTGGCCTATATCCATTTATTTGCCCCTTGTCCCACAGGATGGGGTGTCCCCACGCACCAAGCGATCGAGGTCTGTAGAAATGCCGTGAGAACCAATTATTTTCCCCTTTGGGAGGCGGAAAAGGGGATTTTCACGTTGACCCATCAGGTCAAGAAGCCCAAACCTATCATGGAATACACCAGACTCATCAAGAAGTATAACCATCTGAAGGAGGATGAACTGGAGAGGATTCAGGAGGAAGTCGACTATGAATATGAGTTTTTACGACACCTGACCGAATTCCGAAAATGCGTTGCTACAAAGCACCAGACAGCGGGAGAATAAGATGATTGAAGTGCGATTTCACGGTAGGGGCGGCCAGGGTTCGGTGGTTGCATCGCGAATTCTGGCGAACGCCTTTGTTAGAGAAAATAAATTCGGGAGCGCCTTCCCCATGTTCGGTTTCGAAAGACGGGGAGCACCGGTGACCGCCTATGGTCGATTCGATGATGAGCCCGTGCTGGAGAAGACCCAAATTTATTATCCGGATTGCCTAATAGTCCTTGACTCCTCTCAGAGAGATTCCCCACGCGTGTATGAAGGGTTAAAACCCAATGGCATCCTGATTCTTAATTCGACCATGGGGCCAAAGGATCCTCACGAGAACCTGGCACTGGTCGCAATGGCAGACGCGACTCGTATCGCCGTAGAGGAGATAGGCCTACCCGCACCCAACACCGGCATGCTTGGTGTATTTGCCGCAGCCACGGGATGGATAAAACTGGCGTCCATTCTGGCCGGTCTGGAGGACTATTTTGATGGTAGTAGACTGGAAGGGAATAGAAGATGTGTTCAAAGGGGATTTGAAGAGACGAAGAGTATGAGATTATAAATATTATTCCTTGGTTTCAATATTCCATAGGGATGACATGATGTCAAATTAAGGCTCCTCACAAGAATTCGTGGGTTCCCAGGGAATATGGAAAACTAAAATAACTCGAAAATTCAAAGGTTTTTACCGATGATGTTTGCTCTGTTTTTTTTAGTATCTGATTGTAAGTGCATATTTGAGAAAGGTGATGAAATCTTTTCTTCGGTTCCGAGGCTCCCGGCCTGGTCTTTTCTACGACTTATCTGCGAGGGAAACTTGCCCTCTCCGCTGTTCTCCCCGTCTCTTCGAGACGGGAAGCCAGGGCTTCCCCCACAGATAAGTCGTGAAACCGGGGACCCGACCCGAAGGGGTGGGGTCTGACCGGAGCCCGTGAGGGCGACTGCGAAGAAAAGACGGCGCCCTCCCGCCAGTCACTCCGAAAAGACTTCACCACCTTTCTTCAGTTCAATTTTATGATTCTTTTTTCACCCACAAATTCTTGTGAGGAGCCTAAATTAGATTTGAGCCGTTTTATTCTCAAAGAATGATGGAATTTCCCGGACTTTATACTATTCGAAGGGAATATCCCCCAGATTCAAATCCTTATTTGTACGAATATCTTCAATGCCTTCACGAACGATCTGATCAGCCTTTTAAGGCTTCAGTGATGTCGGGTTTTTAAAACAAACCCTGCTTTTTCATTAACCGCCCAAGATACTGATGCACGATTGCAATGATTCCCCGCCCTAAACATTGCCTCATTGAAATGACCCTAAGCGATTCTACCCTCGCAACAAGCAATCATCTGCTCTAATTATCTCTTAATCTCAATAACTTGCGTTTTTTCTCATTTTTCCAAAGTTTCGGCACGGAAGATGCTGTCAAGGATGATGATCTATAGCCTTTTCTGAGAAAATCAAGGTAATGGACATGGAGAGGAGGGGGCGCAGATTAGAAAGGAAATGATGGTAAAAATCCCAGCGAAGGGAGACAGGGGACCTGAGTAGAACCCAACACAATGCTTCGCATTAGAAGAGGAGGTAATAGTGATGAAAGTGGCAGTGAGTTCCAGTGGTAAAGATCTAGATTCCCAAATTGATCCTCGTTTTGGACGATGTGCCTATTTTTTGGTCGTTGAAACGGACGACATGAGTTTTGAGTCCTTTGATAATGAAAATATAGCCTTAGGAGGAGGGGCGGGGATTCAATCGGCGGAGTTCGTGGCTTCCAAGGGTGCCGGGGCTGTGATCACAGGCAATTGTGGTCCAAATGCTGTGCGTACACTTTCAGCAGCCGGATTAGAACTCTTTGTGGGCCAAGCAGGCACTGTAAGACAGGCTGTGGAAAAGCACAAACGCGGTGAATTAAGGCCCGTGACAGGGGCCAATGTGGCTGACCATTACGGCATGGGTCGTGGCGGCGGCATGGGTCGTGGCGGCGGCATGGGCCGTGGCGGCGGTATGGGCCGTGGCGGCGGCATGGGTCGTGGCGGCGGCATGTCCTGATAGAATGATCCGGATTAGACGGAGGCAAGGATTCTGAACGAGGACCAGGTATTAAAGGTTTGTGAAAGAGCTTGCCAAGGAGTTAATGGAGGAAACGGAGAAGGTCCAGAGGTGGATCAAAAGGTTTGAAAAGCCATAAATCCATAGGAAAGACGGTTGTTCATCTATGAAGATAGCAATTCCGATTTGGGAAGATAGAATATCTCCCGTCTTGGACGCGGCCTCAAGGCTGTTGATCGTGGAGGTGGTGGATCATGAAGAGGCATCCCGTTTTGAGACCTATTTGGAGGATCAGGAATTAATCCATAGATGTGCTCATATTCGTAGGCTCGGCATCCACACCCTCATATGCGGTGCTGTATCAAACAGCTTTTCAAAGATGCTAGAGGCCTCCGGTATTGACATTATCCCTGGAATTTCCGGCCAACCAGAGGCTGTCTTGGATGCCTATCTCCAAGGGAACCTCTCCCATTCGAAATTCTTGATGCCGGGTTTTCAGAGAGACAGATCTCGCCAGTGATGTCCGCATATATCATCTTTTTTACGTGGGATCAAAAGGAAGCGATAAACATCAGGATCAAGTATGAAGACCTGAAGGTATCACACGATATGAAGATATTTGAGAGGTAGGAGGTCAAAACAACATGAAAGAGACGAACCAAAGCCGTGAGTCGGATAGCAGGCAAGAGCAGCGTGAAATACAGGATGCCGAGATCCGCGAGACCCTAAGACACATCAAAAACAAGATATTGGTCATGAGTGGAAAAGGGGGTGTGGGTAAGAGCAGTGTCGCAGCATATCTTTCCGTAACATTGGCCAAGAGTGGATACAAGGTGGGTCTGATGGATGTGGACCTTCATGGACCCAGCATACCGAGAATGCTAGGTCTTAAGGGAACGCTCCAGCCCTCTTTTCATCCAGGAAAGGCGCTTCCGATCAATTATCTGCCTAACATGCAGGTGATCTCTATTGAACCCCTCCTGGGAGAAGATAAGGATGTGGCCACTATTTGGAGAGGACCACTAAAGATCGGCGTCATCAAGCAGTTTTTGTCAGATATGGAGTGGCCGGAACTCGATTATCTGATTATTGACTCTCCTCCGGGGACCGGTGATGAACCCTTGACGATCGCACAGGTCATCCCGGATGCTAAGGCCTTGGTGGTCACAACTCCCCAAGAGATATCACTGGCTGATGTGAGAAAGTCCATCAATTTCTGTCGTCAGGTGAACATGGATATCTTGGGCGTGGTGGAGAATATGAGTGGCCTTCAATGTCCCCATTGTGGGAAAGATATTGAACTCTTTAAGACGCGCGGCGGTCAAATCATGGCAAAGCAAAGCGGTTTGAGACTCCTGGGATCTCTGCCATTTGAACCCAACATTGTCAAAGAAGGGGATATGGGGAGTATGGCAAGTCTGGAAGATGACCAATTGTCTTTCACTCGCGAGTTCAACAAGATGGTTGATCGAATCGTGGAACTCACGGCCAAAGAACAACGTCTCCCTTTGAGAGAGAAAGAAAAAGGTCTATCGAACAAGATCGTTTTTGCGGTTCCTGTATCAGAAGGGAAGCTTTGTGCCCATTTTGGTCATTGTAAGCAGTTTACTCTGATTGAGACTGCAGATGGCAAGATCAAGAGCCAATCCATCCACACACCCCCGCCCCATGAACCGGGTGTTTTGCCTAAATGGCTCCATGATTTGGGTACAAATATTGTGATAGCCGGGGGAATGGGGGCCAGTGCACAGGATCTGTTTGCCGAGAAAGACATCAAGGTTATTACCGGAGCCCCCATGGATCCTCCGGAGTCCTTGGTCAATCAGTACCTTTCAGATATGCTGATCACGGGAAATAATGTATGTGATCATTAGGAGCTGAGAAATATGGTGGAAAGGGGAAAACGGATGGGCGACCTCCGCGGCTCGATCTCGGGTGGCGATTCTGTTTGTCCGGACTCTGAACACAAAGGAGAACAACCTTCCTCTATTTGATGATCTCTGCCTATCTTATCATGCTCAGACGCCTTGTTCCCTTTATTTGCCTGAAGTTGGCCCCTTCACTGACACAGCGCAATGCAAGAGTAGAATCAACAACCATCGTGCCTGAAATGGCATTGACTCCGTAGTCAAACAAAACAGGTGATAGCGGCGTTGTGTCTCCCAACACGACAACATAGACCCCGGCCCCGCAAAGCCCGAGCAGGTGCTCTATGGTATGATTGGTAAAGGCACTGCCTGTAAGGCCGACCACATCGGCCCGAGGTATCAAATGATCCGCATCGGCCTCCCTAAAATCCCCCTCTTTTGGGTTTTTTTCGATAACCCAAAGCTCTTTTGCTTTTTTCCGGACTTTGTCCAGAAAAGGAAAGTGCCCCACAATTGCGACTCTTTTCCCTTCGCCTTTTTCCAAAATCAGGTCAGCAGCATTAAGCTCAACGCATGAGTCCTCATTGATGTTAAGAAAAGAATTGACGGCTGCCATACCGATAGATGCCTCCAAGATACTCTCGGAGTAGGCCATTTGGACCAGCTCTTCAGGCGTCCTATCCAACAGGTGGCCGGGCTCTTTGACCATCGGTGGCTTTTGGCGGAGGGCGTCTTTAGGTAGGGTCGCGGCCAGGCCGCAATGCCGGCTCAGGACCCCAGTATGAAAGACCCCTTGCCGTATATCTCTTACAGGAGTATTAAGATCAAGGGTTGAAATGACATGATCAAGGATTTTCAATGAATTGCTCCTCTCTTTAAAACTCCACTTGAATGTATCATTTATCACCTATTGCTGAGACCGTGCTTCCCACCCACCTGGCAGGTCGTTAATGCCTAATCCTTCAGGTCGGGCAATCCATTGTGTTCATGCTCGATTTGGCCGCCCCTTTGGAGATCCAGTTCAAAAAATTTCTGAGCCAGCTGATTTTTTCAGGCTGTTCATGAATGAAATCTTGTTCTGAAGCCGGAACAGAATGATGATTGATTGCGTTGTTCCTCTTCCTATTCTTATGGTCCACGGCTTTCCTTTCTGTATTTCACATTATCTATTTTCTTGCAGAACGCATCCTATTCTTTCCTTAAAGAGCAGGATTGTCAACCCTTATGGGTTCATTTTCTCGCATTGGGCTGGGAACACCCCTATGACAATCCGTCATTTGGCCTCATTCATCCTAAGATTTTTCACGAACAACATCTCATATTGGTCCGGGCATTTTGCAGAAGGGAATGGTCTCGACATGGATCATACTCACTTCCTTTTCTCATTTTGGTAAGTAAGCCGAAGCGGCATCATGGATCGGCACAGGACTCTTGTCCTCGTAGATTTTTGAGAGGGATAATGCTGAGTGCGCCCCTGGGGCATTGGTCAAGACAGAGCCGGCAGCCTGTACATCGCCCTGAATCGACCAGGGCGACGTTCTCAACAGAGATGGCGCCCACAGGGCAAACGCTCTGGCAAATCCCGCATCCCACACACCTGTCCGGATCCACGGAAACCTTAAAACCTGAAATCGAGGAGTCATGCGCAAGGGTGTTAGTTCGTCTTTCCAGAGAAAGTAATTCGGTTTTGAAAGCCTGCACCTGTCTCTTTAGTGCTTGAATCTTTTGGGCTCGACTTTTTGTCGTATTTGTGGGGCCTGTAAATGGATCACGGAATGAAGGATAGGATAATGGTGTTTGTTCCATGCCTTTGGTCGTTATTCCATTGACAAATTTCTTTCCGGACCCTTGTGCATTATTGCCTCTCCAGCCACGCATTCCGGTGTTGTTAGGCCGCCTTCGTCCTCGGGGTCTACTCATCTGGATCTTGACTCCCATGTTCACTTTTTCTTCTACTAGGCATCCCCTTTAGCACGATATCCCCTTCCGTGACGCCCATATCTCTGGCGATGATTTGGCACTTAGTTTTTAAAAGAAAGAAAATGGGGTGCTCCTCATTTGAAAGCGCTTCATAATTTCCCTGCCCTTTACTGATAACAAAATCTGCGTTTTTGTACACCGTTTTAAATTCTTCACTGCATATTCCAAGAATATTTCCAGGTCCATCCATGCCGGAGGATATGATCGTCGCTACTTTATTGATACCGGCCTGTAGAGCATCCTCATAGGTAGCGTCATTGATTATCGGCGCACTTCTAACGACATAGATTGTCGGCTTTTTCATTTCCTCTATAAGAACTCGATCAAAGACGCATTCTCCAGCATTATCTCCAATGTACAGGATCTCGCGTGACTCATTTAAGCGTTTTTTGAATACACCGTAATCACATATGGCAAAATCCCTATTAAGGACCTCATTCACATCATGTCTTATATCAAAGTCCCAATTAGCACCAGAGTCTATAACGTTTCCCGCGATGGCGATTTTCATGGCGGTAAAGAGCCTATCCTCAGACTTCTCAACTTCACCTTTCAAGTAGGGATATAAAGACAGGGCCTCTTTGGTGCTTTCGCTCTTAATTTTTCTGTAGGGATCCGGATTTCCCGTCATCTCACATATCTTATGGTAGATCAATCTTCCACTTTCCGGAGGCGAGCTTGTCAGAGGAATATCCCTCAGCAACATTCCCACTTCATCCAGTATGTTTTTGATCTTTTTCTCATCGTCTGTTGCTATCCTTGCGGCTCGAAGTGCTTGGGATAAAAAGCAGGGAAGGCAATCAAGGTAGGCTCTCATTATTGAATATCACTCCTCAATGCTCAGAATTCCATAATAGATTCCGGTGTCTTTGTGTTCAGTTGGGGTTCAATCAGTCTGCCCCGGATTTGTCAGGCATTTTGAAACATCATATGAAGTATCCTTTCGGTGTATTGACGTGGAGAGTAAAGTGTATGCCAAACCGAGAAGGCTGTCTAACCCTGACATAAATGACTCCTTATCAATAAGTTACACGAGAACTCGACCTACAGGGATGCAATAAAGCCTTCTGGTAGGGTATCGGCTATGCAACGGTATGACCTTGCCGGAATGCAACTTTGCGAATCTCTGATAGGGCTGTGTATGAGTGGAACGATCACAGTCTTCAGGAAGCCGGTGTTCTTCTGTAAAGCATGATCCAGAGTTACCATTCCCGCACTCAATTCGGTTCGAACTGAGTGCGGGGTTTCAAGAAATGTCAATGTCTTCGGACAGGGCAAGACCCTGACGAAGATTTTTCCCTCTAGCTTATGTTTCTGAAGCTTCCGTTTCCAGTTCTTCAATGCGTTTGTTTATGGCATCGAGTTCATCCTTCATATATTTGGCTTCATCTCTCAGGGTCCTGATCTCGTCTTCGGGCTGCGCATAATAGGGATTGGCGTAGCCGGTTCCATACGCCGGCCCACCCAAGGCTCCAGTGGGTGGGAAGAACCCGCGCCAGCCGAAGCCGCGGCCCCAGCCGTACCCGGCACCACGCCCGAAACCGCGCGCACGCCCAAAACCGCGACCAAACCCGCGTCCATACCCCCCCCATCGTGCCGATGTTGGGCCATAAGAAGCCCAGGAAGGATTACAGAAACCTCGCGCGCCTCCGGTCATAGGTCCCATACCGGCCGGTCCTGTTCCGTCAAATCCTGGCATAGCAAACACCTCCTTTCTATTAAAATCCGCCGCGCCATCGGCGACGGTATCTTCCTCTTCCTCCGGGCGGCATCTCAAAATGACCACCCTCGATTCGAAGGATTTTCCCCATAACCAGGGCATCGGCAACAATAGCCCTTGCCTCAATCAAGATCCTCCCAAAGGTTTGACGGGAGACGTTCATCATTCGGGCCGCAGTCTCCTGATCAAGACCTTGATGATCATTCAGTTTGATCGCCTCAAGCCCCTCTATAGACAAGATGACCTCCTCTGTTCCCCATGGGGGCGTGCTGGTGGGGACAAAGGATTCAACAATGGGGCGTCCCTGAACAAATCTAGGCTTTCTCGGTCTCGGCATTCTTTGCTCCAGTTATGAGCTTACGCTCATAATATAGCTCTATATTCTAAAAAGTCAAGTTTTTATTTCGAGCGTATGCTCATTTATATTGACAGGGAGAACTGAAGGGATCTAAATTTAAAGAGATTTATCTTTTTGCGGGCAGTTCAACCTAGAAAAATTTTGAAAAAGAAGAGTCCTAATGAAGAATATTAGGGGCCTATTGACAGGGACGGAGATATAGTCGTGCTAAGACCGAAATTTATAAACCATCTTTTTCAGCGAAGTTATCCCTCCTTAGAGTGGATTCAAATCGAAATCAGCTCATATTGTAACGGCAAATGCGTTTATTGTCCCCACACGGAATACCAGAAAAATTGGCAGAACAGATACCTGACAATGGAGTTGTTCCAAAATCTCATCCCCGCATTTGCAAAAACGAACCTTGTGCATTTACAGGGATGGGGAGAGCCCTTTACCCACCCCGAGTTTTTCGACATGTTACGAGCCGCCAAGGAGGCCGGCTGTATGGTGGGCACGACGACAAACGGAAGCCTCCTTAGCCGCGAAAAGATCGAAGCCCTTGTGAAAGAGGACCTAGACCTTATCGGCTTTTCTCTGGCCGGTATAGACGAAAGAAATGATTCGATACGCAGGGGGACTTCTATAAGAAAAACTCTTGAATGCATTGATGAAATCCACAAGGCCAAGGCGAAGTATCAGACCGATAACCCAAAGATTCATATTGCCTACATGCTCATGCGTTCAGGTTTTGACGATCTGGACAAGCTTCCAGGCTTCTTGGCAAATGCAGGCGTCGCACAAGCCGTTATCAGCTCCCTATCCCTTGTGGTCAACGCGGAAATAGAGGCTGAATCTGTTTTCTCTTTGCCAAAAGCAGAATTTCTGGAATTAAAGGATCGCCTGCTTCAAGTCAGAGCAGACTCTGAGAATCTGGGTACGGAAGTACACTTTCATATTGTTTCGCCTTTCATGGAGAAATTTCATTGCATGGAAAACGCTGCACACGCTGTTGTCGTAGGCTCTGATGGGGGCGTCTTCCCTTGCGTTATGTCCCAAATCCCTGTGCAAGGGAGAAATGACTTCTATTTTAGAAAGCAAAAACAGCCCCTGAAAAAGATGAGTTTTGGAAACATCAAAGACAATTCCCTGGATGAGATCTGGCATCAGAAAGAATACAGGCGATTTCTGAGAACCTACAGAAGCGGAAAATCGCCTTCATTCTGCGTGAATTGTTTAAAGGGATTTTCGGACAATTTCACGCAAGAAACAAGTCTGGAACAGGTACAGGCGTACCTGCGCGAAATATCTTAGTAAGAAACAGATTGAAAGGAGGTGAATCAAATGCCAAGACGTGATAGAACAGGTCTGAAAGGGAAAGGACCAGGTACAGGTAGAGGAATGGGCCGAGACGAGGGTCGCCCCGGCGGTCGAGGCGGAGGTTTCGGTGTAAGACCTGGTGGAAATTGCGTCTACCCCAATTGTGGTGAACGAGCAGTGCATCATTGGGAATCCACTGCTATGAGCAGAAATGTCCAAAATGCGGCGCGGCTATGACGCGAGAATAAAGAATAGGAGAATACTATGGAGAACACGTTCTGGACGGCTTTTGGAGCGAGCACTCTGGCCGCTTTGGTGACCTCGATAGGCATTTACGTCATACGCCGCTTCGAGGCATGGGGCCGCGAGAATACCATCTATTTTGTTTGTTTCGCGGCAGGTGTGCTGATTTCAGTGTCATTTTTGCACATTATCCCCAAGGCCTTTTCCATGAATCCAAATGCCCCCTTCTACCTTTTAGGCGGCTATCTCGCTCTGCACCTGTTTGATCGGTTCATTAACGCGTTTGTGTGCGGCAAGGCCCCGGATGCACATTATGATATCGGCCTCGTCCCTATGCTGGGAATAGGATTTCACTCCTTTATCGACGGATTTATCTATTCCATCACCTTTACCGTGAGTATCTTCACCGGAATTTTGACGGCCACTGGTATGGTCCTTCACGAATTCCCTGAAGGGATTATCACGTATCTGCTGTTGATAAGGGGTGGCTTTAAGGAAAGGACATCATTGTTTCTCGCGTTTTTGACCGCGGCCTTAACCACACCCCTGGGCATGGTCGTATCGTATCCATTCATCAGTCGAATCGAGGAGCCTCTTTTGGGCACCCTCCTATCCTTTTCAGCTGGCGCCCTCATATATGTCGGAGCTACTCATCTTTTGCCTCAGGCTGAAACCGAACCTAAAAGGTACAGCCTTTTTGCATTGGGTGCCGGTATCTTGGTGGCTATCGTTATCATTTTTTCGAAGACTTAGGCACAGTCGTGTTGAGCGGTAGAGGAGCGGTTAGACGCGAAGATCACATAAGGTATATTTTCAGATCAATATACCAGACTTATGAGAATTGTGTCCGTGTTATTTTTTGACCAAAAAACCGACACTGTATCCGGTCAGTAGTGTGCCCAAGACATTGAGAACCGCTAATATCAGCGTGTATGCCCACCCGAAATAGGAAATCATAACCGGCAAAAGAAAGGGCTTGACGGACCTGTTTCCCAAAAAAACAGCGATCAATGAGTTGGGGAAACCCCTTTTATGGAGGTTTTTGAGCAAAGGATACCACGCATATATAGGACCCGTGGATAGGATTCCCGCTGTCATCGTGAGAAGTACTCCACGGATACAGACGCCTTTATCAAGCCATTTTGTAATATGCAAAGGTGTCAAGAAGAGATTTAAAAACACCATAAGGATGAAGACGAGACAGAATGGAAAAAGGACATTGACGGAAATCTTACAGATGCATTCAAAGGCTTGAAAAGCCTTATCAGGCATTTCGATGAAGAGAATTCCATAGATGCCCAAGACAGAGGCGGGAAAGAGCCATTTTTGAAGAATTCGTCGTTTGGGGATGGCATTGGAAAGTCTGGGATTGATCACGGAATTTACCCTTAAATAAAGGACAGAATACCTACGGTGAGAGTGGCGATTAACATCGAAAGAACAAAAGAGAGGCCGTTCCTAACTAGGGCGAATCTCCAGCACAAGGCTGCTGCCTCGGCGGGTAATTGGATCAAACCGACATTGACCCATGCAAGGATGAAGGCCGTCACCCCAAAAAGACCGACGCCGAAATCCAGGAGTTCTCCTCCGATGATGTAGCTGTTGATGGGATTGCCCGCAATAAGACTACCAAAGCAAGCTCCCAAAAACGTGTCCAATGCGCGGTTCCCGGTAAATATGAAGGAGACCCACTCTTCAGTCACAAATACCTGGAAAAGCCCTATAAGCAGGATCACACCCAAGATGATCGGCATGATCTTGAAGATCTGTTCCCCTGAAACCTTCAGTGCATGAATGAGCTTGTCTCTACTGATTCTATCATCCGGTACACTGGGTCTTGGATAATCATAATCACCATTTTGATATCGCGCGATAACTTCTCCCACGGTTCCTTCGACGCCTGTCAATAATTTGATGTTATGCGCCGACAGATATTCTTCCCCCATCGGACTGCAATAGCCGGTCAAAACCATATCAACCTTCCTGTCGATGGCGACCGCTACGGCCTGCATGCCGCTGCCTTGTCCGTTAGCCCCCAGATCCGGAACAATCTCAAAGGCCATCGTTTCCGTATCAATGATGATCAGATACCGAGAAGTCCCGAACCTGTGTTCCACTCTCGAATTCAGATCATGACCATCCGTTGAAATCGCAATTTTCAATGGGCTATCCTTTCTTGGCACTTCTGAAAAAAAAGATCCCCAATCATTTTGTCTGTAATGATTAACGGCATAATGCCAATCCAATAGCGATCCTCAATGGAGCATCTCCTCACAACTCAGGATTTCGTTATGAGGAATAAAACTTATGCCTTCTTCGGGCATACAATAAATGCGTCTCAGGTCGCAGCGGTCAGATAAAAGGCTCATCGGAGAACAATGTGGGTACTCTCAATATCTTGTTGGAGGGCAGATTGTTTTGACTCTTGATACTAATCAGGAAAGAATAAAGTCTCAGCACGTCCCTTTTGCTCTTCGCTTGCTGGCCTCCGTCGAAACACCACAGCAGATCCCTCGTTCCTCTGGATCTGCTGTAATTTTAAATGAAGCGATAATTAAGTCTGGAGATCACCACAAGGTATTTGGGGATACCCCGGAAGCGGCATAAAATACTATACAGCAGCTAGAGACGCTCCCCCGTAAGGAAAGGAAGCCAATCCAGTGTCCTTAGGGTTATACCGAGATTATGCTGATAGGTGCGTCGTTTTCGTGCTTGAGTGTCATGGCGGATCAATCAGCCGGAATAAAATAATCCGCCAAGACCTTAGAGATGAGATCCCATCTCATTCGTATTAACGTCCTCCGGTCGGAAAAGCCATCTCGTCGCACCGCCAGCAACCTTGTTTTCTTAAATCTCTTTCCGGATCAATATCCTTATCGCAGAGCCAACCGTATCCGTCTTTGTCTTTGAAAAACTTCAAAGGACGCGCGGGCTTATGGGTGTCTGTGCTCATTTCATCCCTATCATAATAGTAAGTTTCCTCTGCCATGGTAACCTCCTTTCATCTATGAGGTTGATATTAAATTATGCCCTATTCACTTCTTTTAATATGCACAATGGATGCCATAAAAAACAGTTGGGTCTATCCGATCAATTGTTCGAAATATTTCAGCATGATATGATTCATAAAGGCTAGAGGCAAAGAACATGGACCAAGGAATGGGTGCAAAATCGCTACTTGCCAGGATATCTTTGACTGCAATATTGCTATTTTATTTTTCTTTATTGGATTTTACAGTATGATCAGGAGGCTCGATATGAAGTTTTTTCATTTTACGAAACAGCGTAGTTTTGTGGATTTTCAATTCTTTGGCGGTAGCAAGCCGATTCCATTTGTTCTTCTTTAGAATTGATGTGATAAATTGCTTTTCGACTTCTGCCAGGTTTGATGCTGTCACTGTGTTTTCTATTTCGGGTCGCAACCATTCCGGTAAATGCTTTGTTCGGATCAAATTACCGGGACAAAGGACACAGCCATGTTCGATGATATTTTCTAGCTCCCTTACATTTCCTGGATAATCATGGCTTATCAATATATTCAAAGCATCATTCGCGACACCGCTGATATCTTTATCGTGAATGGCTGAGAAACGCCTGATAAAATGATTCACAAGCAGTGGCAAGTCTTCCATTCGTTCCCGAAGCGGTGGGATTTCCAACTCAATGACATTAATTCTGTAAAAAAGATCCTGCCTGAAGGTCCCCTCTGCGATCATTGTCTCAAGTCTATGGTTCGTAGCAGCTACTATTCGGACATCGGCCTTCAAAGTCTTAATGCCTCCGAGAGGCTCGTAAGTTTTTTCCTGAAGGACCCGCAACAGTTTGACCTGCAAGTGATGCGGGAGGTCCCCAATCTCATCAAGGAACAGTGTGCTTCCTTCTGCCAAGGCAAAACGACCTGGCTTGGCCTTGGT
>JAFGFY010000051.1 GCA_016930795.1 Deltaproteobacteria bacterium | reverse complement strand
CCCCAATACACCTCAACGCTTTCAAGAGATGAAACAGCGCCAAAGTCCAGATATACCCATTCCTCTCCATTGGATGCGCTGATCCATTCACTGTTCACGATTCCGGGAATCATCTGTCCATGGGTTGGATTGGAGTCGGACGTGCCGCTGTAGTCGATGACTTCATCAGAAAGCAGGCCGATGATGCCGTCCGCGATCAAATGGCCGGTGTTATCATAGTTCGCAGCGCTGGAATGCCATGCTGCCCTCCTGAAGGCGATATTCCTCAGCTTCGGCCCCGGAGCGCAGGCCTGAAATAACGTAATAAGAATGATCAAAACCGTCGAGGTGAGAATCAACACTGACAGCACACATCTTTTTCTTATTACCGATAACTCCCAATGTTTTGTGTAGTTATTAAGTAACCGCTTCTCGAAGTCTTCCATCTTCAACCCGACATTAACATGGAAATACTCGATAGACGTGATCTGTGGTCAGTTTTCATCGCTGCTGCGGCTTTTCCTTCATTTCCGCGAGGTGATGTCCGGATTCGAAGAATATGTCATTCCGGACGAGCGATGTTATTCATCGCAAGATCCGGAATCCGGAAGAAAGAATGATCCCACGGAGTTCTGGATCCCGGCTCACGCCCGTTTCACGAGGTTTTGCCGGGATGACGAATTATGCCACAATCCCAGAAGAGGAAATGACGAGTTGCCACCTTCTTATTCTACGGTGGGTAGAGTATAGGTGCGTTGCCTTTGTGCGTCAAGATTATACCTGACTCTTGGTATAACGAACTGAAAGAAGCCTCACATCTGTTTCAATGGATAATTTCGCATGAACCATCTGATCTTCACTTTTTCTTTCCATTTTTCATTAAAACGTATAAATTGACTCCTCAAACCCTCAAACAGAGCGAGCGTAAGATCATCAAAAGCATCATTTTTCTTAAATGTCGACAGAGGTGCACATGCGAAAGTATTTCACCATTCTGTTTATGACCTTTTCCCTGGTATTTGCAGTATCTTGTGGCCCGGAAAATCCTGATGATACTAAAATCACCATCTCCGTCATTCCAAAAGGGACCTCTCATGTTTTCTGGCAATCCATTCACGCCGGTGCCGTGAAGGCTGCAAAGGAATTGAATATTGAAGTGCTCTGGGTCGGAACTGCGACTGAGGATGATCGTCAACAACAGATTATGCTTGTTTATAATCAGATCATCAACCAGGTGGATGGTATTGTGCTGGCGCCGTCTGACGATGTCGCTCTTCTTCGTCCGGTAAAGAATGCTGTTAGTAAAGGTATTCCTGTCATTATCATAGACTCGGAGCTTATAAATTCCGACGATCTATTAACCAGCTTTGTTGCTACGGATAACTATAAGGGAGGGTTCATTGCCGGAACAAAGCTATGCGAATCTCTTAGCGGTAAAGGTGATGTCATCATGCTCCGTTATGCCGAAGGATCGGCATATTTTCGCGATCGGGTCGAACGAACAGACTGCGAGACTATGCGGTATCGCTGTTGAACGAGTGAAAGTCATCGTCTACGGCATTGCGGGGGCTTTCTCCGGATTATCCGGTTTGATGCTCCTTTCCTATCAGGAACAGGGGGACCCGACAGGGGCGGTGGGAATGGAGCTTGATGTGATAGCCGCGGTGGTCATCGGTGGTGGAAGCCTGAGCGGTGGTGAAGGTTCAATCATAGGATCTCTAATCGGTGCAATGATTATGACCGTTATACGCACGGGATGTCAATTAAACGGCTAGCCCCCCTGGGTTAAGCAAATTGTGACAGGTGCTGTCATTGTTATTGCCGTGGCTGTTGATCGATTACGTCATAAGCAGGTCGCTTGATTTGGTTCATATGAACGTACACAATAATAAGATGACAGAACTCTATGAGGCCAATGAGCTATCCAGGCAGCAAGAACGTTACAGCAAGCTGATTAGGAAATTTCTTCAATGCTTCAAGGATACGCCTCCTCTTCATCTCATCTCGGTTCCGGGTCGAACGGAGCTGGGGGGAAATCACACGGACCACAATAACGGCAAAGTACTCTGTGCGGCAGTCAGCCGTGATTCCATCGCTGTATTCAAACCTCGATCCGATAACCTTATACAACTGAAATCATCGGAGTTTCCACAACTCTTTCGAGTTGATCTGACCGAGCTTAATCCCAGAGCTAAAGAAAAAGAAACCACCGAAGCCCTGATCAGGGGGGTGGCTGCGGGATTCAAAAAGAGGGGTTATGCCGCGGGAGGATTCAATGCTGTTGTGCACAGTGATATATCCATTGGTTCAGGACTCTCTTCATCAGCTAGTTTCGAAGTCCTGGTCGGTGGAATTTTGAACGTGCTTTATAATGAGGACCGAATAGACCCGGTCACTCTCGCAAAGATTGGACAGTACGCGGAGAATGTCTATTTTGGTAAACCATGCGGTTTGATGGATCAGCTGGCTTCCGCTGTGGGCGGTGTTCTGGAAATCGATTTCAAGGACAATGAGAATCCGGTTGTTGAAAAGATTCAGGTGGATTTTGGTCAATCCGATTTTATTCTGGCGGTTGTGGACATCGGGACAAGCCATTCAGATTTAACTCAGGCCTACGCATCCATTCCTGTTGAGATGAAACAGGTGGCATCATTGTTTGGAAAGAATACATTACGGGAAGTCGATGAAGAAGAATTTCGTGAAAATACAGGGATGGTCAGGTTAAAAGCAGGTGACCGGGCATTACTCAGGGCCCAGCACTTTTTTGCAGAAAACCATCGTGTTGGAATGATGTCGGAAGCCCTAAAATCCGGAGAGTTCGACACCTATTTGGATCTAGTTGCCGAAAGCGGCGCGTCATCGAACAGCATGCTTCAGAACACGATCCCACCTGGGAACTCTGGGAATGACCAGCCGGCCGCATTGGCGATTGGTGTCTCCAACGATTTCTTCCGGTCAAGAGGTAAGGGGGTCTCCCGTATTCATGGAGGGGGATTTGCCGGAACCATTCAATCATATATCCATAAGGATCACTTCGAGGACTATTCCAGCCTCATGAAGAGACTATTCGGGGATGAATGCGTTCTGCCGGTTATGATCCGGATGTCTGGTGTTTTCACGACAGGAGGGATTGTGAAGATACAATGACGGAAAGAATCCCGCATATATCAGCCACAGGAATACTCAATAAGAAATGGGTAGGATGGATTACAGTTGTATGTATTATTCTTTTCACCATATCGATTTTAGGTTGTTCAAAAAAGAGATCAGAGAGAATATCCATGGACTTTAACAAGGACTGGTTCTTTAAGAAAGGGGAACAGGCTGAAGATGTGCATCTGCCTGACTTTAATGATTCAGGATGGGAACCAATGCGACTCCCTCACGACTGGGCCATTGCAGGGCCTTTTGATCCCGCAGGAGACGGATCTACAGGCAAGCTTCCCTGGAAAGGCGTAGGATGGTACCGAAAGACATTTACACTTGATGCCGATGATAAAGGTCGGAGGGTCTACTTTGATTTTGACGGCGTCATGGCATTTCCCCGAGTATATATCAATGGCCGGATCGCGGGTGAATGGGATTACGGTTATAACTCTTTCCGAGTCGATGCCACACCATATGTAGAATTTGGAAAGTCAAACTTGATTGCCGTTGTAGTTGATACCCGGCGCCATCGTTCACGGTGGTATCCGGGAGCAGGTATCTATCGTAAGGTCACCATGACGGTTACGGAACCGGTGCACATCGCTCATTGGGGCGTCTTTGCTACAACACCCTCAGTCAGTCATGACTCTGTCACGGTGAATATCCATGTTACAATTGAGGATCATCTTGACAAAGATGTTACCGCGGATGTCTCAATCATACTTATGGATCCCGATGGTGTTCGGGCTGCAAAAGGAAACGTATCAACCTCCATTTCATCGGGAGGGACTTCTGATGTTGATCAGGCACTGGATATTTCAGACCCTTGTCTCTGGGATATCAAAACTCCGGAACTATACCGTGCTGAAATCAGGGTATCCGTAGCCGGTCGTATAAAGGACTCCGAAACCGTCACCTTCGGTATCAGGTCGTTCCGATTCACGGCTGATGATGGTTTTCATCTGAACGGACGACGGGTACAGTTGAAAGGAGTGAACCTTCATCACGACCATGGGCCCCTTGGCGCTGCTTTTAATAAGCGGGCCATGGAGCGTCAGTTGGAAATCATGCAGGAAATGGGAGTCAATGCACTCCGCACAAGCCATAATCCACCTGCGCCTGAGGTCCTTGACCTGTGTGATCGGATGGGAATTATTGTATGGGATGAGACATTTGATAAGTGGGAAGGGACTGCCGACCACGTGACCGAAGAATCCCTTGAGACATTTGGTGAAAGGCAGATTAAAAACCTAGTTACGCGTGATCGAAACCATCCCTGCGTTGTTCTATGGTCCATCGGGAATGAGATATGGACCGGCGAAGAGAACTGGGGAAAAACTGTTGAGCGTATATCCTTTATGAGGGATATTGTTTTAAAATATGATCTCACGCGTCCTGTGGCCATTGGAAATGATAGGGTTGAAGATGGGGACAGCGATGTACTCGATTCCCTGGATGTGGTCGGCTATAATTATATGAGAAGATATGAAAGATTCCGCGAGACACATCCTGGTATGCCTCTTATCTATAGTGAATCCGCCTCCACAGTCAGTACCAGAGGTTACTATGATTTCCCTTTACCAAAAGAAAAAACTCAATTCAATCAGGAAGCCGGTCAGGTAAGTTCCTACGACTTGAACGCCATGTGGTGGTCAGATGTTGCTGACAGGGATTTTTACCTGATGGAAGAGGATTCCTTTGTTGCTGGTGAATTTGTCTGGACCGGATTCGATTATCTTGGAGAACCCTCTCCGTTTATGAAAAAAGCGCGCAGTTCCTATTTCGGCATAGTAGATCTGTGCGGCATTCCCAAGGACCGTTACTATCTTTATCGCAGCTACTGGAGGCCGGATGAGTTCACCGCACATATTTTGCCCCACTGGAACTGGCCCAACAGGAAAGGAAAGACGGTTCCTGTATTTGTCTATACCAACGGTGATTCTGCGGAGTTGTTTTTAAACGGTCGTTCCTTGGGAAAGCGCTCAAAGTTGAATGATGTTCCCGGCGGTTTGAAAGGAGAGTATTACGCGGGCATAGATAAATACCGCCTGCGTTGGATGGATGTCATATACGAACCCGGGGAGCTTCGAGCGGTGATTTACAAAAATGGAGCTGTCATAGGTGAATCCATCAAAAAAACTGCCGGAGATCCGGTCGGGCTTGTATTGACTCCCGATAGAGATAAGATATTCGCTGATGGCTATGACCTCTCCTATGTCCTTGTTGAATCGGTGGATAAAGAAGGTAATCCATGCCCCCTTGCCGATGATACGGTGACCTTTAAACTGGATGGGCCTGCTGAGATCGCAGGGATTGGTAATGGTAATCCTCTTTCGATGGAACCATTCCAGGATTCAGAGCACAGCCTCTTTTATGGCAAAGCCATGCTGTTGATACGGCCCATAGAAGGCGAATCCGGTCCTGTGACCATTTCAGCAACCGCGGAAGGTTATGAAACCACACAGGTCCATTTACAAGCCCTCTCAAAAAAATCTTTTGGCCCAATATCTTTAAACAACGGATTGAAACGATGAAACAACCTTTCAAAATCGTTCCAATCCTACTCCGCCTTGATCTCGAACCAAAATCTTTTTTTGAGAGGGCTTGTAGTGTCTCTTTCGGAGATGGTTGACACCCCCGCCTTTATGCAAAGTAAGGCTAAGATTGTCCTGTAAGGACTTTGCTGTAAATTGTAATACTGTAATGTAAATACCACTCAAATGTTGTAAGAGAGGTGAAAAATGATAATACTTCGAAAATTTAAAGTAATTTTTTCCTGGCTGCCTCTTGTTTTGATCATGCTGCCCTTGTATGCCGTGCTGTATGGAGGCCAACAATTGCCTGACAATATTGTTAATACGGCTATAACATGGATCAACCAGGTCAGAACCAGTGAGGGATTTGAAAAACTCACAATCGATCCAAAGCTGGACAGAATAGCGGAGACACATAGTGAGAATATGGCTGAGTATAATATGCTTTCTGACAGCAATCCGACCCTGGGAACGCCTTTTGACAGATTAAAAGCTTCGGGCCTTACGGACACTAACAACATTGTCGCTGTGGCACAGGCAAAAACCTGGGAACTCTTGCTGCAGCAGCTTGAATCTCCTGAAAATCTTTCTAAAATACTATCTTCTGATATGACTAGCGCGGGTATCGGTATAAAACAGGACTCAACAGGCGACCTCTGGTTGACCGTACATATGACTGAACGTGCTATAACTTTTACTCAGTACAACCTCACTCAATCGAATACCACACCTGTCATACGTTCCATTACAATTAAAGGCAATACCCCTTATAAAAAAATCGAGGTTACACTTGTTCCTCCGGATAGTCTAAATCCCGATCTGTCCGTGGATCGTATTATCGACCCTGATACAAACGGCAATTTTGAGATCACATTAACTTTCGGAACCGCAACCGGGATTTTCGAATTTGAATTCTATGTGCAAGAAAATGGAGAGTACAAGTTAACGAATTTTTTCAGTATGAGTATCTGATAACTTTTATTTCTGAATAGAGGACATAATGGCAAAACGAATCTCTATTATTTTTACGATATGGATAAGCCTATTCTTTCCGGGTCTGACATGGGGAACACTCTACTACTATTCAGGAACCATGGACAGCAGATTTGATATGACCCATCCATTCGTTATTGTTGTACCAGCCGGTCTCTCTTCGCTTAATTTTATAGCGACACTGCCTGAGGAGTACTCTCTGCCTAACACCACGCAGAGTATTATGGGTTTGGATGTTACTTGCTCGGTTACTCCTTCTGTAGAAGACTACACTGATATCTATGAAAATCATTACAAAAAACTCGTATGGTCGAATCCACAGCAGGGTAATATTGCTGTAACGATCAGCTACACTGTTTCGTCAAGTTCTGACTGGCGCATATCAATACCTGCTGATGCCTACCCATTTGACAGTACCGGTTTGCCTGACTCGGTCACAGCATTTCTCCTGCCTACGGATGAGGTACAGTCGGACGATCCCCTACTTATAGACCTGGTTTCTTCCCTCACGAGTGGATTAACTTCCGAGTGGAAGGTGCTGGCAGCTCTGAACGGATGGATAATAGACAATATTTACTATGGCACCAATCCTTATGGATATGATGCTCTCAATACCTACATTTACAGAATGGGTAACTGCTCGAATTATGCGCATATTGGACTTGCTCTTGTTAGAGCGGCAGGAATTCCGGCCAGGATAGCTATTGGATACGCACTCACAAAGTCCTATACACTTCTTACAGGAGGTGATCCGGTTTCTCTGGATTGGGGGCAGGGGACCCATGCTTGGATCGAGGTTTATTACCCGTCTCTCGGATGGGTACCCTACGATCCCCAGAGAGATCTTCACCATGTCGATACCCACAGAGTTCTGATGGGTAGAGGAATAGATGCAACAGATCTTGTGGGGAAAATATCCTGGACCTTTGATTCTGTTCCATCAAGTTATCCCAGGGGGTACGAGACGCTGGAAGTCGATTGGATAGACGATTCCATTGACCTGTCCTTTATAAAATCCACCAGCGAAATAATTTCTGCTTCTTACAGTTCAGTTGTACCAGTTATCCATGATCATACTATCAATGCCTCAGCAGGCAGCAAAGGCAGTATTTCACCTGCTGGCAAGATTGATGTAAGTAATGGATCCAAGCAGAAATTTATTATCACTCCCAATTACGGTTATGAAATAGAGGATGTTTTAGTAGACGGTGTATCACAGGGATCAGTAACTTCCTACACGTTCGAGAATATAACAGCAGATCACACAATAACGGCTAAATTTGTTCCTGTAGAAAGTAATGGTGATGGCGGCTATGATGATGGCGGCTCTTCAGAATCTGGCTGCTTTATAAGCACAATAGGTATCAGGTAATAAATAACCGGTTTTAAATCGGCTGGGTGTATTTCGGATTTGGGCGGCGATGCTGGCGATGGCGGATGGCAGATGGGGCTAAATATGATTATGGAGTTGAGAAATGAAAAAATATATCGATAATGGATTATTCTTCTTTGCTTTCTCACTTTTTATTCTCTTTACAACCCCAGTCGATATTTCAGCATCTATGTTCGGCCAGACTGGAACTCCTGAATGGGAGAATCCTGAGATCATTGGCATCAACAAAGAAGCGCCCCACGCAACCTTTATTCCATATCAGGATGCTGAAACAGCCGTCTCCTTCAACGAGCAAAAATCGGATAGATATATATTATTAAATGGTGTCTGGAAATTCAAATTTTTGGATTGCCCCGAAGATACACCGGATGGTTTCTTTTCCCAAGGATTTTCAGATAAAAATTGGGACGATCTTAAAGTACCGTCCAACTGGCAGATAAAGGGGTATGGTCGGCCGATTTATACGAACATAAAACATCCCTTCAAGGCAGATCCTCCCAAAGTCCCCCACGATGCCAATGAAACCGGTCTGTATCGGCTTGAATTTGATGTGCCCTCTACATGGGAAGACCGGGAGATTTTCCTGCATTTTGCCGGTGTACAATCCGCCATGTATGTTTGGATGAATGGAAAAGAACTTGGTTATTCTCAGGGGAGCATGACGCCCGCTGAGTTTAACATCACAAAATGTGTCCACACCGGTCAAAACATCCTGGCCGTTAGGGTTATTCGATGGTCAGACGGCAGCTACCTCGAAGACCAGGACTTCTGGCGTCTGAGCGGTATCTATCGTGATGTATTCCTCGTTGCCAGGCCCAAAGTATATTTACGGGATTTTCATGTTGTGACAGACTTTGATGAGGAATACAGGGACGCGGCTCTGAAGATCAATTTCATCTTGCATAATGCCGGTTCTCGAGATGAGGAAGGGTATACGATGAATATCAGGCTTGAAGGTTTTGGATTAGAATTCGTGGAATCCGTTCCGGTCCCTGGGATTAAAATTAACCAAAATGAGACGATATCATTTTCAAAAGAAATAAAGCACCCGAAACAGTGGAGCGCTGAAATTCCCAATCTTTATTTACTAACCCTTGAGTTGATAGATAAGAACGAACGAGTGATGGAGGTGATGAGTCGGAAGATCGGCTTCAGAGAAGTTGAAATTATCAATGGACAGTTACTCGTGAATGGCAAGGCCCCATTTTTCAAAGGCGTTAATCGTCATGAGATACAGCCGGACGCGGGACGTGTGGTTTCCGAAGAAATCATGATCAAAGATATTCTGCTAATGAAGCAGCACAATATCAACGCGGTTCGCACGTCCCATTACCCCAACCAGACCCGCTGGTATGAGCTGTGCGATGAATACGGGATTTATGTTATTGATGAAGCAAACATCGAGAGTCATGAGCTGTGGGGAAATTTGCATATCTATTTGGATGAAAAGCCTGAGTGGTTCCAGGCATATATTACGCGAGGCACCAATATGGTGGCGAGAGACAAAAATCACCCGTCGATTATCATGTGGTCCATGGGAAATGAAGCGGGAAACGGTACGGCCTTTGACCTGATGTATGACGCGATGAAAAAGCTTGATCCGACTAGGCCGATTCATTATGAATCCAAGACTCCGTCATACATGTTTAATCCTGAGTTTGGGATAACCCTTCCCAAATATGACATCATCACCACCATGTACCCGAGTCTTGAGCAGGTCATCATATTGACGGAAAAGGACCCGACCCGTCCGGTCATTATTTGTGAATACGCTCATAGCATGGGGAACAGCACAGGCAATTTGAAGAAATACTGGGACTTGTTCGAAGAACACCCGCGCATGCAGGGGGCGTTTATCTGGGATTTTGTGGATCAGGGCCTTTTGAAAAAAACGGATGACGGACGGGAGTATTTCGCCTATGGCGGTGATTACCAAGATACACCCAATGACTTGAATTTCTGCATCAATGGTGTTGTCAATCCGGATCGATTACCCCAACCCGCCATGCAGGAGGTTAAAAAGGTATTCCAATTTGTTCGGGTTAAAGCAGTCGATCTATATGGCGGCGTTATTGCCATTGAAAACGGCTATGACTTCCTGTCACTCGATTTTCTGGAAGCAGAGTGGGACTTGTCAACACCCTTTGAAATTGTGGCATCTGGCAGGATTGAAACACTTGATATTCCGCCGCATGAAAGCAGGGTTTTTGTCATTGGCCCGTTTTATCAACCCCTGAGCAGCCGTGAAGACTTCTATCTGAACGTTCGGCTGAACCTGAAGAACAACGAGTCCTGGGCGAATAAGGGTTATGAACTGTCGTGGGAACAATTTACCTTTCCCAAGAAGAAAAAAGAGAAGCAAGGTCTCCCTAAAGGGAGAGTGACTGCGAAAACCCGCGGACATGAGCTGATCGTAGAGACCGAGGGTTTGAAAGCGGTCTTTGATAAGGAATTGGCCACATTTTCTTCTCTTAGGCTTGACGGGAACGAACTGCTTGAGCGGGGCGCTCGAATTAACCTCTGGCGGGCACCAACGGACAATGACGAAGGAGGCGGGGGGAACAGTTACAGTAGTCAATGGATTAGCGCAGGCCTTGATCAACTCACATTTACGGTTCAAAATATGACGTTAGATGAGCGAGACAATAGCGTAGGCATTGAGGTTAAAGGTATCCTATCATCAAAATCCGGAGATATTGAAGTTAAGACGGACTATCTTGTTCGTGGAAATGGCGATATTCTGGTGAAGAATGAAATCGATATTCCAGAATCTGTTAAAACCATTCCCCGTATCGGTACGGAGTGGCTGTTGAAAATGGAATTTGCCCATGTCATTTGGTACGGCCGCGGACCTCATGAGAACTACATAGACCGAAAAGATGGCGCCAGGTTCGGCTTGTATGAAAAGCCGGTCAAGGCGTTGTATTTTCCCTACGTCAAACCCCAGGAAAACGGGAACCGGTCTGATGTCTATTGGCTAATCATCAGAAACAGTGAAAGCCTTGGTTTACTTGTGAAAGGCGATCCGACGTTTGAATTCAGCGCGACTCATTATTCGCTGAAAAAGTTGACTCAAGCCAAACACACGACAGATATCGAGAATGCCCCTTATACAACACTCAATATTGATTTCAAACAGGCAGGACTGGGAGGAGATGACAGCTGGCAGCCAAGGACTCATCCCGAATATCAGCTACGGTCAGGCAAGTATAGGTTTTCTTACACAATAAAACCCGTTGATCTTTCAACAACGAAAATTCGATCTCTCGCGGAATAGTTGATACTTCGATTTGTCTTTCTCCATTATGATATCTCTCTGACTTGTCATGTTTATTATTGGACCCCTCCCGTGTAACAAAATGAGATAACACGGGATGGAAACCTCAATGGCCATCAGATTATTCAGGAGAATCTAACGGATGACCCGAAAAGTGATTATGAAAAGGCCGCTGGTCATGTCTTCATGCCTACTCCTGGCAACCTGTGTATTGTACGGAGCATGTAAACGGAATGCTTCCAAACCGGTCACCCTTGAAGAAACCGATGCGGTTTACATCCTTGATAATGGAATTATTCAGGCTCAAATAGCCAAGGTTTCAGGTGATATTGTTTCACTTCGCTATCAGAATCTAGAAATGTTTGCCACCTTTATGACCGAAAGCGGTGAACCCGATCTTGTGTGTGACCCACCGGGTGAAAATCTAAATGGACTTAATCCTGGAATGACCGATCATCAGTATGGGTTCTGGTCCCACGACGCCATGGGTAAGCGCGGAAGCGCTGATGCCATTGCTAAAGTGACCATCGACCCTTCAGACAACAGAGGACAACGTGTCGAAGTTTCGGTCAAGGGTATTTCAGGAGGTACACGGGCACTTGGTACGGGACCCGGTGCTAACCAAGAAAAAGGTGACTTCTTCGCGGATGTGGAAATCCGATATGCCCTGGAACAGGGAGAGTCCGGCGTTTACACTTATTGCATCTTTGAACACAAACCGGAGTACCCTGACACCAGTATGACCGAAGCGCGCTTCTGTATCAAACTGAGCGATATGTTTGACTGGATGCTCAATGATGAGAAGAGAAACAAGCTTTATCCAAAGGGAGATTTTGAGAATAAATACAACTACACAGCCAACCAGTTTCAAAACCGTGCGTTCGGTTGGGCAAGCACCAAATCGGGTATAGGTTGTTTTCTTATCAATCCATCCATGGAATACATGAGTGGTGGTCCGACCAAGGTGGAGTTTCTTACTCATCGCGACACGAATCAGATTGCCGCACCATGTGTTCTGAACTACTGGCGTAGCAGTCATTACGGCGGGGCTTTTGTCTCTGTAGAAAAAGGAGAACACTGGAACAAGGTTATAGGACCTTTCATGATTTACTGCAACCATGCTGACGATCCCCAGGCTAATCTGCGGGACGCAAGGTCCAGACAGGCCGCTGAAGAGATCAAATGGCCGTATGACTGGGTAAATACACCGGCCTATCTCAACGCTCATGAGCGCGGCAGTGTCAAAGGACAACTGGTCCTGGATGATCCCCTGTCGCCGGAAGAGGCGGGAATATCGAACGTGATGGTGGGTTTAACGCATCCCGACTATCAGGTTGATACAGGAGGCCCCTGGGGACAATTAAAGATTGGCTGGCAACAGGATGCCAAATATTATCAGTTCTGGTTTCAGGGCCGGAACGACGGCACATTTGAAACAGATATGATCCCTCCCGGTACCTATACATTGCGCGCGTTCGCCGACGGTGTACTAGGAGAATTTAGCAGGGCTGATGTGAAAGTAGAGAAGGGGAAAATACTCGATCTTGGTAGGATTCGATGGACGCCTATGAGACATGGGCGCCAGTTATGGGATATCGGCATTCCCAATAGAAACAGCAGGGAATTTCTTAAGGGGGATGACTACTTTCATAATGGGATGGAGGCCATGTACGCTGAGTTATTCCCCGACGATGTGCGTTATGTGATCGGCAAAAGCGATTTCACCAGGGATATCTATTACAAACATGTCCCTCACCTGGATGAGGAGGCCTCAGCAAAGGCCGCCGAGGAAGCAAAGGAAAAAGGTCAGAAGTTTTTTTTCGGTCCGCCCCAGTTTGGAAATGCCACCCCCTGGACTATCGAGTTCACTCTCTCTGAAAAGCCCGTTGCCGAGCGTGCTGTCCTGAGACTGGCTGTTTCAGGAACCGGAGCGAGCAAAGTTGATGTCTCAGTCAATGGCAAACCGGCCGGAGAAATTCAACTTTCATTTCCGGATGCCACATTCTCATGGCGCAACGGAATTCAGGGCGTGTGGTATCAAAGGGAATTGACCTTTGACATTTCAATGCTTAAACCCGGCACGAACATCATGTCCCTGATTGTTCCGGCCGGGTCGATCAGCGACGGGGTTATGTATGATTACATTCGACTTGAACTGGACGAATAAACGCTGTGATTACAGGATGACTACAATGTTTTTTTGTAAAGAGGTCAGTTGTTGAATTTAGGGGGCTGAATCCTGGTAAAACCTGGATACTCCTGTTTGTCTTCAGCGGGAGGCAAAAAGCTCGGCGGATGATCCAGCCGGAAATCAAAGGGACGCGGTTCGGATGTGATTATCTGCGTTCCGCCTGCAATCTCCGCGTTTTCCGGAGCGTCATGTAGTTCCAGAATAATGATCTCATTTTCGCCTTTCTTCAGCCAGTGACGCGGCACGAATAGAGAACGCAGGGCGCCCCGGTCCCAGAACCGACCCAGGTTGTGTCCATTGACCCAGGCAACCCCCATCCCCCACTTTCGCATATCCAGGAAAGTACCGCCAACATTCGTAAGTGAAAAATTCCCACTATAGAAGGTCGGACCGGTATGTCCTGTGTCAGAGGGATCGATGCGGTTAACTGAATCAAAGGGCAGGGAATACATTTTCCAGCCTGTTAATTCAGTACCGTTGATTGAAGCGCCGTCGATCAACCCCTTCCGTGCCCGGTCCTGTGTCCATGGCGCTGTGATCACACTGATACGGCCAAGATTATAGACCAGGATATCGAGGATCACCGGTCTATTCGTGACTGGCAAGTCCATACTATAACTTTTCGTGCCATATCCACGGAAAGCCCTGCCGATTGTCTCGCCATTGACCATTACAATGGCGTAATCCATGGGTAGCCTGAGCGTAAGGGTCCCCTGCAATCCTTTTTCGAATGTTTTTCTGTAGAGAACAAATCCATAGGCCTGGTCAAGTTCCTCCATGGTTGCCGGTTGATCAGTCATGCACGTCGGTTTTGCCGGCAGGCGTTCAATCAGTGGCTGGCGCTCATTGAGCTGTATGACGGGAATTTCGATCACTGGTGGATCAAGAGGCGGTTCGGGCAGTGTGATATTCAGTTTATTACTGATCAATTTGCGTAACGCTCGATATTTTTCCGTCGTCCGTCCTGCTTCATCGATCGGCGCGCTGTAGTCATAGCTGGTATGCACAGGAAGATACTCATTGCATCCATTATAAAAACCAAAGGTTGTGCCGCCGTGGAACATATAGTAGTTAAATGATGCTCTTTCATCGATCAGGGTTGATGTCCAGTTAACGACCGCTTCAATAGAGGAGTGTTGGGTTGCCAGTGACATGCCCCAGCCAGTGAACCAGTTGGTATACAATTCAGGCACGAATATGGGAAATTGCATAGGGTTTTTGCCTTCAGAATATCCCGTCTTCTTTTGACCACTGTGCGATCTGCCCTTGTATCCATTATGTCCACGTAAAACACCCTGTAGCTCGCTACTAAGCACACTGCGGCCCGGATCACAGGTGAACAACAATGTGTCAAAACCCACGTCCGTGAAGATCTTCTTCATTTCAATCATATAACTTTCATTGCCGCCGGAAATCATGCCATGTTCATTGTCCATCTGGATCATCAGCAGCGGACCGCCATGGGTTACCTGGAGGTCGCCGATCTTCGCGTACACCTGCTCAATATACCTGCGGCACCATTTAAGCCATTGAGGATGGGTCGAACGGATCGGAACTTCCGGATACTTTGCCGTCCACCATGGAATACCGCCATATTCAAATTCAGCACAGCAATATGGACCCGGACGCAGGATGGCATACAGGCCGTTTTCTCGACATAACTCAAGCATATGCCGCACATCAGTTACATCCTTGAAGTTGAATTCACCTTCTCGCGGTTCGCATAGATTCCAGAACAGATAAAAGCTGACTGTGTTAAGCCCCATGGCTTTGGCCTGTTTTAACCGGGCGTCCCAGTCTTCGGGCAGAACACGGCCGAAATGCATTTCTCCGGATACAAGCAGGAAAGGTTCGTTATCAATAAAAAATTCACCATTGCGCGCCTCAAACTTGCGCGGGCGACCCTCAGAAAAAATCATCCTTGTCAGCTGGATCGTGAATACCGCCCCTAGCATGATCAGTAACAAGATGAATACGGATTTCACTCGCATGATTATGACTCCAGTTTCTCCTGCCTATTTAATGATAATTATTCAACTCAAGCGCTTTTTAATCCGGGAGATGATACTTCAAACTCAAATCTTGAAACAAAAACAATCGGCCAAAGAGGTTTAGACAGAAGGCTGAAGGAATGATAGGTCAATATAACGGCATTTAGCTTTTTTCAAGAAAAGTCTTCAACCTAAAAGGCATCAGAATGTTTCCCCTTGACTTCTTCTCCAAGTTTCATTAGCAAATTGTTATGGATTTATCACGAAAAAAACATGAGGATAATCATGGATATTTCAGAAACAATCAGAAAAAGGAAGAGCGTAAGGGCGTATCTGGATAAACCGGTTTCCGAAGAGGATCTGGCAAAGATCGTCGAGGCCGGTCGATGGGCCCCTAATGCGGGGGCATTCCAGATTTCGGTAATCCATAATGTGGGATTACGGAAAAGGATCAATGACCGGGCGCATGATGCTATGGTCCATTCCAAGATTGAGTTCTTAAGGCAAAGAGTATCCCTGCCAGGATATGAGCCACTCTATGGCGCGCCAATGCTGATCCTGCTTTCCGGGCCGACCGAAGCCCCCCACAGTACGGCCAACGCGGCGCTTGCTGCCGAGAACATGATACTTGAAGCGACCGGATTGGGTCTGGGTTCATGTTACGTGGTTTCTCCCGCCCTAGCGTTGAATGGAGAGAAGAATCGTGACCTGGCACAGGAGGCCGGCATCCCGGATGGCTACACACTCCAGTGCGGAGTCATCGTTGGCTATGCTGCCGCTGAGAATAAATTCTCGGTTGGAGAGCGAACAATGAAAGGTTCTGTTGACATCATCGACTAAGGGTATCTTCATATATATTATTCTAGTTCACGATAGGGAGTGGATATTCGGGAAGGATGGCGAAATCTTTTCTTCGATTCCAAAGCTTCCGACCTGGTCATTTCACGCAGTTACGGACGGGTGATGCCTCCCCCCTCCACTGTTCTCCCCGCTTCAAAGAAGCGGGAATCCAGGAGGTCCCCCATTCCGTAACCACATGAAATGACGAAGGCCTCCCACTAGTCACTCCGAAAAGATCTCGCCATCCTTCTTAATATGAATTGTGTTGTTATTATCGCATGAAGTGCTTTGGTATGCGGCATCTCGCTTTTGCGTATATCCAGAGTAGTAACCCACCCAGGCTCAATACAAGGTTCATCATCCCCAGTACCATGATACGATTACTCCAGTCATAGGAAATAAACAGCATTCCTATACTGCCGGACAACACAAAGGAGGCCTGAATCAGAGAAGATGCTGATCCAGTATCTCTATCCTGTTGCTCCAGTAGCAAACTGCTTGAGGGCGGTCGGCTGATGCTGGCAGAGAAATAGCCAAAGGCGATTGAAATGGCGAATAGTAATGGGCTCATTTGTCCGATTGTCACTATCAACATCCCGCTGATGAGGGAGCCTATGAAGCATACGGTGATGATGTTTAGCGGCTTAAAGTGTCTTTGAAGAAACAAATAGAGGGGTCCTCCAACTACAAAGAACGCGGATATTGCACCGAAATAAAGACTATACGTAAAATCGCTGACACCGAATCTTTGAATAAAAATGAATGAAGAAACACTGATATAGGCAAGAAGTGGTATGGAAATGATTGAAAAGACAGTAACCAAACGGGTGAAATGAGGATTTTTCAGGACCACAAGTAATCTTAGAGTGGTTTTCAGGGTACTGACTTCAGATAACTCCTTGTTTGTTTCTTTGAAAAAAAGGATGAACACCCAGACCAGTATTCCAATAACAGCAAGCAGGCCAAAGGTCCCCCGCCAGGAAGTAAACCGGATGATTTGAGCTCCGATCAGAGGGGCGATGACAGGTATCGTGCCATTGAGCACTGTAACAAAAGCAAGTGTACGTTCTCTTTTCCTACCCGGGAATACATCCTTTACAATCGCCAGATTAACTGCCATGGCGGCACCGGCGCCGATGGCCTGAAATATTCTGGCCGCGATCAACTGAAAAACCGACTGACTCAGCACGCAGAAAATACTTGACAGGACATACAGCGGAACGCCAATCATCAAAATGCGTTTGCGCCCGTATTTGTCAGATAAGGGTCCCCAGACAATCGAACTGGTACTTACGAAAATGAAAAAGACAACCAGTGATAGGTTCACCAGGGCGACGGAACAATTCAACTGTTCGCTCATCGTAGGTAATGCGGGCAAATAGAGGTCTGTTGATAATGGGGGAAAGGAAGCCAATGAGGCCACCAGTAACATCATCATCAGATCGGAGAGTTGTTTTGGATTTTTTTGAGCTTCTTGAGAAGTTTCAGATAATGTCTTCGTCATGAATGTTTAAACCTAAGATGAGCACCGTGTCATTTGCAGGTTCCCGTAATCCTTTCATCCGCCTTGGCAGGAAACCCCGCATTTATGCGGGGAGGAATGCTCTTGTCATCCGCTTTGGCGGATGTCACCCTTGACGCCGGGGCGGATGAACCCGCCGAAGCCTTGTGCGAAGGCGGGTCATATAATGGGAACCACGGGTGTACCCGTGGGGCTCCATTTTTTCCTGGTAACCCGTCATTTGTTGATAGGTACAGAAAAGATAAGGATTGAGTCGTGAATGTCAAAGATTTTGCTTGCGTGTCTTATGTCAGATAGAGCCCTTCATTCGAGGAAATCGCTTGTTGAAGATCCCGATGCTGTCATCTGGAGTTCATGGACCCCACGAATTCTCAGATTCGCGGAGGGAAAAAAGTGTCCCGGTGCGATAGCAGAAATGATTTCCTAATAGGCCTACTTTGGCTCATGCTCATGTTCCGGAAAAATCCAAAATATCTAGATACTTACACTGATTTCTATTCCCATAAAATACATGCCCATTTTTACATTCTCCTGTTCAAAAGCCTTTGAAAATTATTGCAATAATTGCAATAAAAATTGCAATTATTGCAATAGTATGGTATATATTCTCTCAACTCTGCTACGAACCAAAAATTGAGAATGGCAAAAGCATTAAAAGAAAAAGAGATTCTTGAACACTTAGAGATGCTTGCGGATTGGATTCGTGTCAAGCATCCAGGTGATCATTTTGAGTTGGTTGTAGTCGGAGGTGCGGCCATGGCGCTTGAAGGGTTCAAAGACCAGACGACGGATATCGATATTATAAGACCGGAAGTATTGCCAGAGCCGATTGTAGATGGTGTGGCCCACATCGGAAGAATCAGACGTCTGAGCTCCAGATGGCTCAATTCCGATGTCGCCAATATGCTTTCGAAAACAAAAAGATCAATGTCGTTGCCTGAATACTTTAATGAGATATCGCGAACTATCGAAGTGGGCGAGAATCTAAAGATCAGTCTCATTGGCAGGCAAGCCCTGTTATCTCTCAAACTGCACGCCGCTATACCGTCCTATCGTAAACATACGGATGACATCAAGCGACTGGGACCTAATTCTGCGGAAATCACTGAGGCGGTCCGCTTTGTATTGAGTTTTGACAGCACCGAGGTGCGAAAGGATGACCTGCGTGTTATCCTGAAAGATTTGAGGTTTGATTTTGACAACATCTATCACAGAATTGAAACAGGAGATAAACAGGCTCGCTGAAGAAGCATGGGTGGCCCTCGGCATGCCTTTTGATTTCCCCGAGATTGAAGAAAAGGACGAGGGTATCATCGATGTAGAGGCATTGATCATAGCCACTTTGCTGGTGATGAGAAAAGACCGTCTGGTTACCGATCTACCGGCATGGATCAATCGTTTCTCAAACCTTATCAATTTTCAAAAGTTAAAGACGATTTTCAGGGGGTTATCGAAGGATTACAAACGCCTCATTCTTACCAGCTTAGAGAATGTACATTTCCATGATACACCGAAGATGTTCAGAAACGTCTTTGATCTCAGAGCACTAACGGTCGAACCTGTTGACGAGAGTGTAAGATTGAGGATATCAAAAATCAACACAGTGGAAAATGTGGCCCAGATGTCTCTCATGATTAAGAACAGACTTCTTTACGGGACCGGTTTCCGCGCCGACATAATAACCCTAACACATATCGAGAACATCAGCATGAAAGGGGTCGATCTGGCAGCGCTGCTGTGCGTAAACAATTCAACTATATCACGCATATTAAGTGATTTGAAGGCATGCGGTTTCATTGACCGCGACAAGGAAAGGATAGAATCTTTCGAGTCCTATCCGGGAATGTTCATATCCGTGTTGAGTGTGCGGAATCTGTGTGAGATGATGGATTCAACAAAATTCTCTTCTGAAGATTTGAGGCGAGGGGTATTGGAAAACATCAGTTTTAAGAATGATGCCTTTAGTAGCATAGTTTTAAACAGGGTATTATAAACGATTCATATCGGAAGAGCCTTGTTCATTAGAATGTGAAAAACATGACATGGAATATTAATTTATAAAAAGACGCCACCATTTTCTCAATATTTTTCCCTTTTAGAACCTGATATCAGCCAAAGCCACGAGATGGTTATTACTTGACGCCTTTTGAATGAATGAATTTCCTTAGAACTGAAAAACACAATCTTCATCTCATGGCATAAAAACCTGCTTGTATGGAGCAAAACCGGAACAAAACACATACAATGTGATCTCTCCATTTTCGTCCAATGGCACTTCCAGATCGTAGGTGCCGAGGGCATCGCCGCAACTGAACATGCTTTGACCATTGGCCAGCACCATGGTACAGAGAGGAATCGAGCTAGATGGTGTCGACCAATACACTGTTCCACTGATCCTTATCCAGTTGGAATTCACAAAGCCTGGCTCCGTATTCACATCTACTTCAATCTCACGGCTTCCAGCAGCGGCACGGGTCATATTGATATCGAAGTTCGAAGCCTCCAACTGGGTCAACACTGTCTTAAATGGCGCCATCCCGGAACAAAATCCATACAGGGTAATCTCCGCGTTTTGATCGAGGGGGACTTCAAGATCCCAGAGACCAAGAGTCTCACCGCAGGTAAACATGTACTGACCATTGGCCAGTACCATGGCACAAAGAGGAGTGCCTTCATAGGCTATTGTCCCATAGATATCGGCCCATTCATCTTGATTAGAGACAGAAAGGGGATCGTTGGGATCGGTCTCTGTACCGTCAATCATGCCGTTGCGGTCCGCATCCTCCAAACCGTCCAGCCTGCCGTCATGATCCATGTCATGGTCCAGGGGATCTGTAGTCGTATCGGGATCTTCATCCGGGATAAAGATGTTCAGATCCGTGTCAGCGCCGATATCGTTCATCGTGTATCCAATCTCAGTGCCATCCTGAATACCGTCGCCATCCGTGTCAGGGTTACAAGGATTTGTTTCACCAGTATCCATAATTCCGTTTTGGTTGATATCTTCTGCCCCATCAGGAATGCCGTCATCGTCTGTATCCGAGTCATAAGGATCTGTACAAGAGTCCTCTTCAACAGAATCACACAATCCATCCCAATCCGAATCTTTTTCAAGAACGAAGTCTATTCCCGAGGTTGTTTGCCCATCAATGACTTCAACAGGAGTAGCATTTTCCGAACTAATTGAATTGTCATAATATTCAGCTCTATATTCTGTTCCTGAGGTATCCGCATAAATCCTATAAACACCGGAGGGGAGTTCCATGATCGCAAACCTCCCATTTTTTTCCGTATAGAAACAGAAAATTTCTTGTCCTGAGAAGTACTCATAGGCACAAACGGGCAATGCCTCAATGGGCTGTCCGTTCGAATCCATTACGGTACCCGTGATGGCAGGGCGTTTTCCAGTAGTGAATTCCCAAGTATACTCAACAGGCAGGTGGAGACCACTCAGATTCTGCACAGAAGTCGTGATATGGGGCTCGTAGCGGGTCTCGGGCAGTAGATCAAAGGAAGGTGTGAAAGTGGCTGTCATCCCATTATAGGCGACGGACCCCGATATGTTCGTAGGGTAAGTACCGAAGGTGGAAGAATCATAAGCGATCAGGTAAAAAGAATTGGAATCGATTGAGGATGGCGCCATCGCTTGATTGAAAGTGGCGGTAATGGTCGTATTCACAGGCACGGCAACCTGCCCATTCGTTGGATTGACCTCATAGAGAGTTACAGACCTGTTTTTGAGCACTGTGACATCGCCGCTGTACCAATTCGCCACAGCAAGATCCAGTGCGCCGTCTTGATCCAAATCTTCGATGGCTACAGATTGAGGCTGGGCGCCGACCATGTAATATATCGCGGATTGAAAGGTGCCGTCTCCATTCCCATTCAGCACAGCGACATTTTCACTTAACCGAATCGCAACAGCAAGGTCCAGAACACCATCCCCATCCAGGTCTCCAATAGCGACGGATGTAGGATTGTCGCCTGCTTTGTAGTTCATCGCGGCACGAAATGTGCCATTCCCATTTCCTAGGAGTACAGAGACATCATTGTCGATTGAATTTGCTGTAACGAGGTCCGCTGCACCATCTCCATCCAGGTCACCAATAGCGACGGATGAAGGACCGTCGCCTGCTTGGTAGTTCATTGCGACACGAAATATTCCATCCCCGGTACCAATCAATACAGAGACATCATTGTCGATTGAATTTGCCGTAACGAGGTCCGCTGCGCCATCTCCATCCAAGTCCCCAATGGCAACGCATACAGGACTGTCACCGACATGGTAGTTCACCGCAGCATGAAAAGTGCCGTCTCCGTTACCAATCAGTACAGAAATGTCATTACTGCCCGAATTCGCCACCACAAGGTCGATTGCACCATCTTCGTCCAGGTCTCCGACGTCTACTGAATAGGGTTCTTCTCCGGCGGCGAAGTTCATTGCATTGTAAAAGGTCCCATCTCCTCTTCCCAACAGCACAGACACATCGTCACTATACATGTTCGCAACTGCCAAATCCAATCTGCGGTCTCCATCGAAATCATCGATGACTATAGATCGAGGGTAACTTCCGGCCTGATAGTTCACCTTGGTCTTCTGGAAGGTTCCATTCTCATTTCCCAACAGCACGGAGACATTATATTCGAAATGAGTATCAATCCAGGAAGTATATAGAGAATCCGCAGTGGCCATGTCCATTATGCCGTCTCCATTGAGATCTCCTATGGCTACGGAGTAGGGTCCACGGCCGCTAACCTTGAAGCTGTTCGAGACCGGAAAGGTTCCGTCACCATTTCCAAACAACATCGATAAATCTTCACTCCAATAATTTGCCGTTACCAAATCAAGGACGCCATTTCCGTCAAAATCGCTGATGGCTAGTGATTCAGGTCCGGACCCGACTGGGTAGTCGGAAGAATTCTGAAACGTGCCGTCTCCGTTTCCAAACCGCACAGAGATCGTTGATATGTCCGGTACGTTTTCATGTCGATCGTTTGCTGTAACCAGGTCCTGGATTCCGTCACCATTCATGTCCCCGATGGCTACGGAAGTAATGGCTCCGCCCTTTGAGTAATAATGCATCGCATCCTTGAAGGTCCCGTCTCCATTTCCTAACAGCACCGAGATATTGTCACTATTGCCGTTTCCGGTGACGAGGTCCAGAGCGCCATCACCATTCAAGTCCCCTAAAACGATCGATGTAGGGTAACCGGAGGCTAGGTATTTCACTGCGGTCCCGAAGGATCCATCTCCGTTTCCAAGCAGAACGGATATGTTGCCGTTTGTTACATAATCTTCATTTACAACAACCAAGTCCAATACACTATCACCATCCAGATCTCCCATAGCTACCGAAGAAGGCCAATCGCCCGTTGCATAATTAGCTGCCATCTGGAAAGTGCCATCCCCATTCCCCAGTAATACCGACAGGTCATTACTAAACATATTCGCCACGGCCATGTCCGGCGTTTGGTCACCATTCAGATCCCCGATAGCTATGGAGGTCGCCCCGTCGCCGGTTGCATAGTCTCCCGCGATCGAGAACGTACCGTCCCCATTTCCCAGCAGCACTGACACACCAAAGGTGTAGTTACGCAATTTTGCGACTGCAAAATCAAGAACTCCATCGTTATTCAGATCGTCAATGGCCAAAGCGGATCCCCCGCTACTGATCGGGTATTTTGCTTCGGTTGTGAAGGTCCCATCACCATTTCCCAATAGCACCAATAGGTTTACCTCGCCTCCTGCGATCAAGTCCGGAACGTTGTCGCCGTTCAGGTCCCCCGTGACGACGGAGTAAAGACGTGTGTCTAGTTTGACATCCAATCTGGTGCTGAAAATACGTGAACCCAGAGCTATATTCGAAAAGCAAAGAATAGCCATTGGTATGATTATCGTGATCACAATAGTATTTTTTTTCATTCTCATATCCTTGAAAATGCACAGCGAGCGAATTACAATAATAGAAAGATTCCTACATTTGGAAGATTCCTCACGGCTCGCCGCAGGAACCTTCAATATTCTCTAAACCTCTTCAAATCGACATAAATATGATCCCTAATGGAGTTTCCTTTCTGCGATCACAAGGTTGAAATCGGAATCGACGACAGCATAGTCATACAAAATCTTTTCAAACATACACATGAGTTCCAGGACAAATCTGTCCTGCAAATCGTCATCATCAAAATTGTGAATACGGCCCCGCAATAGCTCGTATAGGATTGAGTGGCATATGGGTATAACTCTTTCCACATTCAGATGGGTTGACATCACTTTAAAAATTTCTGCTGCGCGAACCCCTTCGCTTGGATCATACTTTTGGAATATCTCGATGGGGATAGGTTTTATTGTTTTGCATATCTCGTTGTTTCTATGTGATGTAGTCGCGTATCGATCCGGGAAACAAGAGAGGATTGAGTTCATGATATGAAGCTGGACCTTTGTCCATTGCATATAACTCGGGCCCATGTAGTCATTGGCAAAAAAGACGCCGCTATCAGAAAGAGCTGAGTTGACTTGTGAAAAAAGATGCTCCAGTCTATTGATATGATGGAGGGAGCCGTTGGCGACAATTAAATCGTAGGTGTCTGAAGGTAACTCCAGATAGTTAAGATCTCCTTGTATGAACTGAATATTCAAATTATGCTCGGCCGATCTTTTGTTTCCAATCTCGACACAATAGTCGGATATCTCGATTACGGTAAATTCTCTAATATCGCACAAATCATGTAATTGAAGAGCCGTATCGCCGATACCGCCTCCCAGTTCGAGCGCTTTGTTGATAATCCTTTCTTCCATGTAGTTTTTCAAAACATACATCACACCATAGCTTCCGTCCAAATAGTGATTATTGATAAATCTACTTACCGTAGGATTCTGCCAGGCAAAGCGCAGAGGGCGGTTTTCATACTTGTCCCTTGAAGATGCGTTCCATTTTCTCTGAACAATGTTCTTTTCAGAATGCTGTTGGTCCATATTTGAAACAGGCCTTATTCCCCGGCATCAATCAGGGCTGTGATAAAACATCCTCCGCTCGAACCGCCACCGCTCGAACCGCCGGAATCGCCGTCGTCGCCATCCGTATCGGTTGGTTCAATTATTGGATCATTTCGATCAACTATTCCATCATAATCCCCGTCGATATACTCATCCGCTCCTATGTCGACAATGGCTATCCCGTCTCCATCACCGTCGAATACACGCAATT
>JAFGFY010000255.1 GCA_016930795.1 Deltaproteobacteria bacterium | reverse complement strand
TGGATTGCGTTCGGATTGACACTCTTCGCGGGAATGGCGACTGCGATTGGGAGCGTCATCGCGTTTACGGCAAGAAGAACGGACTATCGTTTTCTCTCCGTGGCAACGGGATTTTCGGCTGGCGTCATGCTATACGTGTCTTTCGTGGAAATCTTCTTCAAGGGCGTCGAATCGCTGGCGGAACGGTTCGGCGAAACGGGGGCACACTGGATCAACGCGGGTTCTTTTTTTGGCGGCATGCTACTGATCGGGCTCATTGACAACTTGATCCCGGCCGAGGAGAACCCGCATGAGGTCCATTCGGAACAGGAAACGCTTCCATTACACACACCTTCGGTGCCGGTGCCGGATTTCGAGGCCTTATCGGCGTTGGGGGAGAGACCTCCGGACACTCACGACCATCGCGCACATCAAAAGCTCCTGCGCATGGGGCTGTTCACGGCACTGGCCATTGGAATCCACAACTTCCCGGAAGGATTGGCTACCTTCCTCGCGGCGCTCCAGGACCCTAGCCTGGGCGTGGCCATCGCCATCGCCATAGCACTGCATAACATACCGGAAGGAATCAGCGTTTCCGTCCCCATCTTCTACGCCACCGGCAGCCGTAATAAGGCCTTTTTCTACTCGGTACTGAGTGGATTGGCTGAACCTATCGGAGCCATCATCGCGTACGCCGCCATCCGATTCCTTCTCAGTGGCAGCAGCGGCGCTATTCCGACGGAAATTTTGGGGGTCCTTTTTGGCGGGGTTGCGGGCATTATGGTGTATATCAGTCTCGATGAACTGCTTCCCACTAGCCGAGCCTATGGTAAAGGGCACGACAGTCTCTATGGGCTGGTGGCCGGTATGCTGGTGATGGCTCTCAGCTTGTTGGTGATGAAGTAGCGGAGCGAATTACAACAATAGAAAGATCCTTACATTTGGAAGATTCCCCGTGGCTTGCCGCGGGGAGCTTCAATCCCCTCCAGGTTTTCCTTGATTTGAATGCCACAATGTGGCACTAATAAAAAATCGTGTTTATATTAACAGAATCCTAGACAAGGAGATAGAAGGATGACGATCATTCGAAACACATTTGTGCTGATTTGTGTGTTTGTCCTTTCCACAGCTTGTGCCACGGTTCAGGAAAACCAGGCTTTTTCGAATTGGAACGAAGAGGCCCTGAAATGGAATAGAACTGACGAGGAAAATGTGCATCTACCTGAGCTGGATGAAAACGCCTCACTTGACGTCTACGTACTCTACGCCATGCTCAATAATCCCGGTCTGCGTGCAGCCTTTGACCGATGGAAAGCAGCCCTTGATCAGGTGGGTCCCGCTCAGACCCTTCCTGATCCTCGTTTTAGTTATGCAAACTATATTCGAGAAGTGGAGACCCGCGTGGGTGCGCAAGAGCACAAATTCGGCCTGGCCCAGACCTTCCCCTGGTTTGGCAAGCTGGGTCTCCAAGGCGACATCGCGCTTCAGGCGGCTTATGCCGAACAGCAGCGTTATGAAGCCGCCAAATTGGATCTGATCTACCGGGTCAAGAACATCTATTATGAATACAGCTATCTGGCGGACGCCATTACGATCACGAAGGACAATGTTACCCTCCTCACCTATTTGGAAGGAGTTGCACGAACAAAGTACAAGAGCGGAGCAGGGCTCCAGAGTGCTGTGATCAAGGCCCAGCTTGAGTTGGGCAAATTGGAAGACCGTCTTCACTCCCTTCAGGATTTGATAAAGCCTATGATGACGAAACTGAACATGGCCCTGAACCGTCCTTCAAATCTATCTCTTCCCATGCCAAAGGGCCTGCCGCATGAAAAACCTGCTTTCTTTGATGATGACCTGCTCTCTTTCCTGCACGAGAATAACCCGAATCTCAAGGCCTTTGATTACATGACAGCTAGAGAGGATCTGGCAATCCAACTTGCAGATAAAAACCATTTCCCTGACATGACTCTTGGCGTGGATTACATCTACACAGCCTCCCGTACTGACGCAAATCCCGTTGATAATGGCAAAGATCCTGTCGTTGCTATGTTATCTTTCAACCTGCCCATTTGGCAGCAGAAATATGACGATGTCACGGCTGAGGCCAGGGCGCGTCGTCACGCCGTAGTGAATGAGAAAAAGGAAAAAGAGAATCTACTCATCGCAGACCTTGAGGTGGCCCTTTTTGGACTGCGTGATGCGGATCGAAAAATCGACCTGTACATGGATACGCTGCTCCCAAAGGCAGAGCAAAGTCTAAAGGTCACGGAACTGGCTTTTACGGCAGACAAGGCGACATTTCTCGACCTGATTGATTCGCAACGCATCCTTCTTGGGTTCCAACTTGAACACAAACGAGCCCTTGTCGATCGCGCTCAGCGACTGGCAGAGATCGAAATGCTCACGGGTGGGGATATGGTCCAGAAACTTCCTGAGTGAAGCAGTGAGGAGAAATGATCATGAAAAACATCATAATGAAACTGACGGAAGAGTCAAAAATAAGACGATTTGTCTTTCCTTTTATTTTAGTGATTATCGCCTTTATTCTTGGTTTCATGCTTCGAGGGAGTGGAACGGAAATGGCTATAGAGCCTGAAGTTCATGAACATGTTTCAGGAGAGACTCAACAAGCACAGATATGGACCTGTTCCATGCACCCCCAAATCCGTCTGTCTGAACCGGGGCAATGTCCTATCTGCGGGATGGATCTGATTCCGGCCACAACAAGCAGTGACGAGGAGACGGGTGAACGGGAATTGAAGCTTTCACAAACGGCCATGAAGTTGGCGGACATTCAAACCGCCCCTGTGGAACGAAAATATGTCTCAGTGTCCATCCGAATGGTGGGCAAGGTGGATTATGATGAAACCCGTTTGGGGCACATTACGGCGTGGGTGCCCGGACGACTTGACCGTCTTTATTTGGATTATACCGGCATCTCTGTGAGAAAGGGCGATCATATGGTCTATCTATACAGCCCAGAACTCCTAACAGCCCAGGAGGAATTGATTCAGGCCATCCGGGCATTGGGCGAGCTCAGGGAGAGCGGAATGAAAATTATGCGCGAGACCGCCTTTCGGACCGTTGAGGCCTCCAGAGAAAAACTCCGTTTGTGGGGACTGAACGGGAAGCAGATCACCGATATCGAGAAGAGCGGAGAGGCCTCTGATCATATCACGATCTACTCCCCCATGGGAGGCGTGGTTATTGAAAAGCATGTGGAGGAAGGAGAGTACGTTCAAACCGGCACGCGTCTTTACACTCTCGCTGACCTTTCACAGTTGTGGATAAGATTGGACGCCTATGAGTCAGATCTTGTATGGCTCCGGTACGGCCAAGAGGTCCGGATTGAAACCGAGGCCTATCCGGGTGAGTTATTCAAAGGGACCATCGCGTTTATCGATCCGGTCCTTGATATGAAGACCCGAACAGTGAAGGTGCGTGTCAATGTTCCCAATATCGACGGTCGGCTGAAGCCGGAGATGTTTGTCCACACCACGGTCCATGCCCATGTGGCCGAATCCGGCAAAGTGATGGATGAAGCCTTGGCAGGCAAATGGATCTGCCCTATGCATCCGGATATCATCAAGGATCAAGCCGGTTCCTGTGACATCTGCGGCATGCCGTTGGCGCGCACGGAATCACTGGGATATGCCTCTGTGTCCGGCGATGAGGAAGATATTGCCCCGCTGGTGATTCCCGCCTCCGCCCCTTTGATCACGGGTAAGCGGGCCATTGTGTACGTGGCTCATCCCGAGAAAGAAGGGATTTTTGAGGGGCGTGAAATTTTGTTAGGTCCCAGGGCCGGAGATTATTATCTCGTCAGTGATGGTCTTGAGCAGGGCGAAAGAGTCGTCGTGAATGGCAATTTCAAGATTGACAGCGACCTTCAGATCCTTGCAAAGCCCAGCATGATGAGTCCCGAGGGGGGTGTACCGATGGCAGGCCATGCCCATCATGGAGATATGAGCATGTCCCAAAGAGAAAAAAAAGAGGCTCCAAAAACTGAAGACCAGGAGACCCAAGCGCCCTTGGCATTCAGAGAACAGATCGATGGGGTCTTGACCGCCTATTTTGAGATTCATAAGGTGCTCTATCGGGATGAGGCAAAGGAGGTTGGAAACCTGGGCAAGAATCTTATGAGCGCCCTCAAAGAAGTCGATATGGGACTATTGAGCGGGGATGCCCACATGGCCTGGATGAAGGAACTGGGGGATTTGAACAAACAAGCCACGGTTTTGGAGAAGAGTCCGGACATCAACAGGCAACGAGAGGCCTTCTATCTGGTTTCCGAGACCCTCACATCGGTCGTCAAAAAATTCGGAACCAGCGGGAAACAGGTCGTCCTGCAATTCCACTGTCCCATGGCATTCAACGGCAGAGGCGCCCATTGGTTGCAGAGCGAGTCCAAAGTACAAAACCCCTATTTCGGACAGGCTATGCCCCAATGCGGAGAGCAGATCGCGACTTTGGTGAAACCTTAAAATGAGGACATTAATAAACAGACATAGACGCTTATCGAATAGATCGCTGCTATCAGCAAAACGGTGCATGCCATAAGGCACACGGCACAAGGAAGGACTTTCACATAATAATGACTCAGAACCTGATGTACATATTTTGCTGTGTTTGCACCTTCAGATTTTTCTCTTACGCCATGAGCCTTGGGCCAACTTGTTCTGAGACTCTTTAGCTACCTTCGCTTTGCCAACATAGGAGAATACCATGGTAGATGAGCTGACTCCACCATCGTCCACACCCTCTTCTTTAATCGATAAAGTAATCCGGTTCTTTCTGGTCAACAAGATCATTGTTTTTCTGATGATCCTGTTGATTCTGGTGTGGGGTGTCATGGTAGCGCCATTTGACTGGGATACCGGGTTTCTGCCTCGTGATCCGATCCCGGTGGATGCTATTCCCGATATCGGTGAAAATCAGCAGATCGTCTTCACCGAATGGATGGGGCGCTCCCCCCAGGACGTGGAAGATCAGATCTCTTATCCCCTGACTGTTTCGCTTCTGGGCATCCCCGGCGTCAAGAGCATCCGCAGTTATTCTATGTTAGGCTTTTCCACTATCTATATTATTTTCAAAGAGGATGTAGAGTTCTATTGGTCCCGATCGCGCGTGCTTGAAAGATTGAACAGCCTGTCGCCGGGTACCCTTCCTCAGGGCGTTCAACCCATGTTAGGGCCGGATGCCACGGCCCTTGGACAGATTTTTTGGTATACCGTGGAAGGTCGGGACCCTGAAGGAAATCCGACCGGTGGTTGGGACCTTCATGAACTCCGTTCCATTCAGGACTGGACCGTCCGCTATGCTTTGTTGGCGGCCGATGGGATCAGTGAGGTGGCCTCGGTGGGCGGGTTTGTTCAAGAGTACCAGATCGATGTGGACCCTGACGCCATGCGTGCCTGGAATGTAAAGCTGGATGAGGTGTTTCAGGCGGTGAATATGTCCAATAAGGATGTAGGGGCTCGGACCATTGAGGTGAACAGGGCCGAGTATGTTATCCGGGGCATCGGCTTTGTCAAGACCCTCTCGGATATTGAGAACGCTGTGATCAAGGTGAATGACAATGTTCCTGTATATGTAAGAAACGTGGCCCACGTCACGCTCGGACCCGCGCTGCGGCGCGGCGCGCTGGATAAAGAGGGTGCGGAAGCCGTGGGGGGTGTTGTGGTCGTGCGTTATGGCGGTAATCCGCTCGCGGCCATTAAAAATGTCAAGAAGAAGATTGCGGAGATCGCGCCGGGACTTCCTAAAAAGACCCTTCCGGACGGCACTGTCAGTCAGGTGACGGTCGTTCCCTTTTATGACCGGACCGGCCTGATCAATGAAACCCTCGGCACTCTCAACACGGCACTTACCGAGGAAATCCTGGTCACAATCATTGTCATTCTGTTTATGTTGATGCACTTAAGAAGTTCCATGCTGGTGGCGGGTCTTCTTCCTCTGGCTGTGCTCATGTGCTTTATTGCCATGAAACTTTTCAAGGTGGATGCCAATATCGTCGCTCTTTCCGGGATTGCCATTGCCATCGGCACCATGGTCGATATGGGGATTGTCCTTTGCGAAAACATACTGAGACGCCTAGATGAGGCAAAACCGGAAGAGAATGCCCTGGAGGTGATTTATAAAGCCTCAACCGAAGTCGGGAGTGCTGTCCTTACCGCCATATCCACCACCGTCGTCAGCTTTCTTCCTGTCTTCACCATGGAAGCGGCCGAAGGAAAGTTGTTCAGGCCGCTGGCGTTTACCAAGACATTCGCCCTCATATCATCGGTCATCGTTGCCCTGACCATTATCCCCCCTTTGGCCCACATCCTTTTTGCCGGAAAATTTCGGGGAAAAAGATTGAAGGCCGTGTTTTTCTGGGCACTTATTATCCTGGGCATCGTCGCAACCTTTACGGTGAAGTGGTATCTAGGAGTCATCATTGTCCTTATGGGGGCGTATCATCTGGCGGAAGTCCGGATTCCACAGAGGATACAAAAGGCGGTTCCTTTTTTGACATGTGTTATTGCTATCCTGTTCTTTGCCATTCTTTTAAGTGATCACTGGGTGCCCATGGGACCGGAGCAGGGCATGATTCGCAATCTGATTTTTGTCTCTATCATGATCGGAGGGCTTTTACTGCTCGTTCAGCTCATTATCCGCGTCTATCAACCGATTTTGGCAATCTGCCTGGCCCACAAGACACTATTCTTGAGCATCCCCGTGGTAATTATCTTTTTTGGCGGCATGATTTGGCTTGGATTTGATGGGCTGTTCGGGTGGCTCCCCAACGGCATCCGATCAACCACGCCCGTTTCATATATGGCTCATGAATTCCCGGGCCTTGGCAAGGAGTTTATGCCGCCTCTGGATGAGGGATCATACCTTTACATGCCGACGACCATGCCCCATGCCTCCATTGGCGAGGCCTTGGATGTGCTGCAAAAGCAGGATATAGCTTTTCGCAGTATCCCGGAAATTGAATCCGTAGTGGGCAAACTGGGCCGTGCAGAAACCCCTCTAGATCCAGCGCCCATTTCGATGATCGAGACTGTCATTAACTACAAAAGCAAGTATATCGTAGATGAAAAAGGGCATCGCATGACCTTTCGGTTTAATGAGGATGACAAAGATTTGTTTCGCGACCCGGATGGAGTCTCTTTACCTGCTCCTGACGGACAACCCTATAGCGTTCGAGGGGTATATGCCCGTGATGATTCAGGTCGCCTGATTCCTGATCGAAAGGGCAAGCCGTTTCGTTTATGGCGACCGGCGCTCGATCCTGATCTCAATCCGGACCGCAAGACATGGAAGGGGGTCCAGAAGCCGGATGACATCTGGGACGCCATTGTTAAGGCCGGTGTGATTCCGGGCACGACCTCGGCCCCGAAGCTGCAGCCCATTGCTGCCCGAATCGTCATGCTTCAGAGCGGCATGCGGGCCCCCATGGGAATCAAAGTCAAAGGTCCGAGTCTTGAAACCATTGAAGAGGTCGGTCTCGAACTGGAACAACTCCTCAAGGAAGTGCCGGCTGTCGAATCCGCCGCGGTAATCGCGGACCGGATTGTAGGCAAGCCCTATATAGAAATCAATATTGATCGTGAGGCCATCGCGCGATACGGCATCATGCTTGAGAAAGTGCAGGATGTCATTGAGATCGCTATCGGAGGCCGGCAGATAACCACTACGGTGGAGGGCCGGGAGCGGTATCCGGTGCGGGTCCGTTATAAACGGGAGCTTCGTGACACTGTCGAGGACCTGGGCCGCATTCTGGTGCCGGCCCCGGATGGAGCCCAAATCCCCATCTCACAGTTGGCCCAGATCAGCTATTTGCGCGGCCCACAGGTCATTAAAAGTGAAGACACATTTCTGATCGGATACGTGCTTTTTGACAAGAAAGAGGGCTGGGCCGAGGTGGATGTGGTGGAACAGGCCCAAGCCTATCTGGATGAAAAAATCACAACCGGCGAGTTTGAACTGCCGGCCGGCGTAAGCTATACTTTCGCTGGCAGTTACGAGAATCAGGTTCGATCGGAAAAGAAACTCATGGTTGTCCTACCCCTCGCCCTTTTCATCATCTTCTTAATCCTCTATTTTCAATTCAAGTCAGTTCCCACGACCCTTCTTGTCTTCTCAGGTATTTTTGTGGCCTGGTCCGGAGGATTTTTTCTTATCTGGCTCTATGCTCAGCCGTGGTTCATGGACTTCACCGTTTTTGGCAATCACATGCGGGACTTCTTTCAGGTTCATCCTATCAACCTAAGTGTCGCCGTATGGGTAGGTTTTCTCGCCCTCTTCGGAATTGCGACCGACGACGGTGTTATCATGGCCACCTACCTCGATCAGACCTTCTCGAAGAACCAGCCCCGGTCTGTTTCCGGGGTGCGCGAGGCAACTATCGAAGCTGGGTCTCGTAGGGTACGACCGTGCTTAATGACCGCCGCCACCACTATCTTGGCCCTCATCCCTGTATTGGCCTCCACGGGAAGAGGTTCTGATATCATGGTGCCTATGGCCATCCCGTCCTTCGGAGGTATGCTGATCGTCATCATCACCATGTTTATCGTCCCGGTCCTCTACTGTGCCATCAGGGAGTCTAGGTTAAAAGGCATACAGAAAGACGCATGATCCCCGACACTGATATATAGGGACAAATACAAAAGAGAAAGACCCCGCCAATTTCGAGACGGGATTCCTATCTTAAAGACTGAAATAGTGAAGAAGAGCCGAATGGGGCAGCTTCGAAAAGCCCGTCATTATTTAAACATATGGTAGCTTTAGAGAGTAACAAGTTTTTCACTCCTTCAATACACAGACTGAAAAAAACTGTAACCTTTTCACTCGGAAAACGTTGATAGACCAATGAAGGATTTCAAAGGCTTCTATAGCGAGCATCGGGAAAACCTATTTTCCTATCTGATGCGCCTTACTGGAGACTATTATTTATCAAACGATATCCTGCAGGAGAGTTTCACCCGCTGTTTAGAACATTATGGAAGCCACACAAGAAACGTTTCACTGCTTTACACAATTGCCAGGAATACCCTCTCTGACCATTTCCGGAGGTCGAGAAGAGACTATCACCAAGTTGAAGACCCTGAGGATATGACGAATAATCAGGAACATGTCCTTATGATAAGACAGGAATACCGTCAAATTCTGGCCGGAATACAGAAACTCAACAAGGATGAGAGGGATATTCTGGCCCTCACTCTGACTGGTGAGTTGAGCTATAGGGAAATTGCCTCCATTGTTGGCATTAGCCAAGGGAATGTAAAGGTCAAAGTGCATCGGGCGCGCATGAAACTAAAAGAAATTCTTGGGAAAAGGAGTTCCTAATGGATTCCAGAATTAGCCTGTTCATTGATAATGAGCTGAGTATTGACGAAAAAATCGAGTTTGTATCAAAGGTTCATGAAGACAACAATTTCAGGAATGATTCTTTGGAGCTTCTCCGTCAGGAAAAACGACTCAGATCTGAAATAGCCGAGCGTATCCCTTTGGTACACTTTAAAGAAAGTAAGAAGCGTGGCCTATCCTTTTTTCGACCTTTCGCCCTCATGGCGTCATCCGCGGCAGTCATGGCCCTGATCTTCTTCTTTCTGATATCCCCTAAGGATATGATCTGTTCGCCTCATCGATTTGTTCTATATAACCCGAGCGTGAATCAAGTCGAGATATCCGGAAGCTTCACGAATTGGGAGGCACTGCCGTTGTCAAAAGTCGGCCCAAGCGGTTACTGGGAAATTGTTCTTCCTCTCTCCGAGGGGGAACACCGTTTTACTTATATCCTTGAAGGAAATCAAAGGGTCACTGACCCAACTGTGTTAACAAAGGAACAAGATGATTTTGGTGGAGAGAATTCCATTCTCTATATGGAGATCTAGTAATGAACAAAATCTTGATCTTCACAATTTGCCTTCTGGCTCTGTGTTCGGGATGCGCGGATCACTATTACAAAACGCAGGAAGATGGGGCGAGGATATATCTCAAATACCCTGAGGCACAACAGGTCTTCTTCTTGTCTTCATTGGATGGGTATGAAAGGCATGAGGCGAGGAAAACTGACGATAAAATCTGGGAGATGCTTGTTCATGTTGATTCTGAGTTCAAGTATTTCTACATAGTGGACGGAGAGCCTTTCCTTCCAGCTTGTCCACTAAAGGAGAGGGATGATTTCGGCTCTGAAAACTGCATTTTTTCCACCGAGAGATAAAGGTCTGTGCCTGTGCAGGTAGACAGGGACAAATGGAGAACAATCGTGAAAAGAATATATTTGGCAGCAATTTTTATCTTCTTAAACGTGTCTTTCGCGTTGTGTGATGAAATCGATGACGCTTTTCAGAACACGACTACACAAGAGATCAAAAGCAGCACGCGTTTACTCATACAGAACGGTATTCCCGGTAACGAGGCGATTAAGCTGACCCGACTCATGATCAAGAAGCAATTCAAACAGAAAGATCTCCTAAGAGCCCATGAGATTATCATGAAAGCAAAACAGGAAGGCCTGCCACCAGAACTTATTATGAGCAAGATCTATGAAGGGATTGCCAAACAGGTGCGAGCTGAGAGTCTTCTGCAAGCCATGGAGCGCGTTTGTTCACGCTATACCTTTGCCAATGAGCAGGCGAAGAAAATGATCCAAAAGCAGGATCAAGTGAATTTTTTACGCGATATCATCTCAGACTCCAGCGCCGCGGGCCTATCGAATGAAGATATCGACCACATTATGTCTGAGTTTCAAAAGAGAGCAGAACAGATGGAAAGGATTCATGCGGATGAACTCGCCATGGAGAGTTTTAAGACAGCGCGGTTTATGGCTCGAGTAGGCGTGCCTTCACAAGAGACGAAAGAGGTCATATCCCAGGCTTTAAGGCGTAGATATACTGCTTGGGATATGATTACCCTTAGAACTCGGTTCAAGGCTCAATACGGCCATTCTGATCCGGGGAGTCTGGCCCGGGAGTACAAAAGGCAAATACAAAAAGGGAGAGATGCGGGCGCTCTAAACAGAGGAGGGAATGGGCAATTCGGCAATGACGATCCGGGCAAATCCGGTAGTTGGAACAAGGCTGGTGGGGCAGGGGGCCAAGGAGGGACTGAAAGTCCAGGAGGCTCAAAAGGCCCAGGACGTGGAGGACGCAGGTAAAGAGGAGGACTCTATATATTCAGGCAATAGGCGCCACTAAGCTGTCACGACACAGGTTGTCAAATTGTATACGACCAAAAGGTCGTCTCATCAAATCTTGGCCTTTGTTTGAGGCCTGACGAAAACGGTATACATAAAGGCTTCATCTCTATGTGGCTGAATAGACAAAAAAACCACTAATTGCCATTTTTTTCGAGGATTCGGCATATGACTTGCTAGATTAGATCGTTTTTTAGTCAGGAAATGAGAAGGACTTTTCTAAATGATATTGAATTGATCAGACAAATCGAAAGGAGCGCAAAGATGAAAAGAACCCTACGTAGAAAAATTGAGTTGCTGTCCCTTGTTTGCATTACCATTGTCTCATTTTTTTTATTTTCACCCATGGTCTGTCAGGGGGCGGAATATGATCTCGATGTTGATTTCTCTCCGAATATCATCAATATTTCGAGTGAGAGATTGGGCGACATCCGCATTTTGACTGGAATGAGATATTCCAATTTTATCGCAAATGGAGATAGGCTGTTTATCTATTTTAACGGATGTGATTCCGTTGAAAATGTTAAGGCGACGCGTGACAGTCTTGGTAATTTGATCTTGAGATTCAGCCTGGAAGATCTCTTGAATGTTCAAAACTGTCTAGAGATCGATGCCCATAATTACCCTGAGGTTGTCATAACAATGAAGAATGCAGATGAATACATTGGAGAAGGGGAAGTATATATTTCCAGTAAACAACAAGGCGCAGAGGAATGACAGCCTCTGCCAATGCCCACCTCGCCCCTGGAGGCGAGGTGGGTTTCATATATAGGGTGCAGATTTCCTTTCCCCTTACTTCCTCTTGACAGTATACTTAGATCACGCTAAAAACCAAGGGCTCTAAATCAAAACCATTCTATAAATTCGTGACAAGCAAGCAGAAAGGAATTTTCGGATGGCGGAAAAGCCTGGACTGATCAAGAACATAGATTTTTCTGAGCCTCTCCCTCTTGTCAATCTGGTGGATTATGAGAAAGGGAGAGTCGTAAGCCGCACTTTTGCACAGAATGAGGCCGTGAGCCTTACTCTATTCGCCTTTGATGAAGGAGAAGGCCTGAGCACTCATGCCGCAGCGGGAGACGCCATGGTGCAGGTGTTGGATGGGGAAGTGTCATTGACGATTGGGAACAGAGAGGTGTTTGCCAGGGCAGGAGAAGTTGTGGTCATGCCCGCGGATATTCCTCATTCAGTGAATGCTGTAAAACGCTTCAAGATGATACTCACGGTGATCAAAGAGCCAAAAAAATAAGAAAGGTTCTGAAGAATGCCTGCTTCAATCATCCAAGTTAGTCTTTAGCCTTCTAATTCAGTGTTATTTTTGGCAATACCATGACCATTCCCGGAAACCTTCTCACAACGGCCATGGCCGTCATGCCCTATGAGGATGTGGACAAGGCCCTTGAATTGGCCCTTTCAATGGATATCCCCTTCTGGCCGCAACTGCCCCATTACAATTATTACGAAGACATGTATGTTCAAGCCTCGGAACACTTTCCAGGCATTTTACTCGACATGGAAGCAAGGACTCTCAGATTCTCTACAGAGAAATTCCTGGAAGAACTGGAAGAGGCTATGAGCCATTTTAATGATCCTGAATACTTTGACATCAGCGATACATACTCTGTTGTGTATCGTCGTTTTCTGGATCTGGATCTCGCCAAAAGACCCGCCATACGCGGTCAATTAGAGGGTCCCATCAGCTTTGGATATAATGTTGTGGATGAAAACGATCGTCCCATTTTGTTCAACGATACCGTCAGGTTGTTCATGCTCGATTTTATGGCCAGAAGGGTGAATGTTCAGTTGAAAAGGCTGAAGAAGAAAAATCCCAATGCCTTTATGTTTATTGATGAACCCGGGCTTCAGTTTCTATGGAGTGCCATGTCGGGTTATGGAGATCAGGCGGCCCGAGAAGACATGGATTCGTTTTTCACCATGATTGAAAGGCCGCGGGGAGTGCATCTGTGTGGAAATCCGGATTGGGATTTCCTATTGAGAATGGATCTGGATATTCTATCCCTTGATATCTATACGAATAACGAGATTTTTATGTCCTACGCCAAGTCCGTACGGAGTTTTCTGGATCGTGGCGGAACCCTTGTCTGGGGCATCATCCCCACTCATTTCGAGCCCTTTGAAAAAGAAGACATCCCTTCCCTGATCTCAAGGCTAGAGGATGTGTGGTTGGCCCTTGACCGGAAGGGCATTGATCGAGAGTTCCTCTTGTCCCGAAGTCTGTTATCCCCGGCCACTTGCTGTTTGATCAACCCGGACGGGGATACGACCGTGGAAAAGGCCTTTCAGGTGGTCAGGGAGTTGTCTGGTACCCTTCGAGATCGGTATGGACTGACGTAAGAAACCGTATCAGCCTGGCTGAGGTCATCAGCGCATCTCATTGCCCAACAATCCGTTTCGTATCTTTTTATCGGCCTTTTCTCCAAAGTTGTAACGGTAATACATCTCAATGAATTCCTTGTTGGTTATGGTCCCCCTTTCCTCGCCCTGGTATTCCAAGGCTAGGCCCTTGCCCGGCACATAGGTGGAGACGGATGTCAGCCCCGGCTGCATGTCTTTGTCGAGCCAGGATGCGTAAAGCAGAATATCCTCTTCATTGCGTTCGTACATTTCCGCGGGATTGCATTCTTTCATCAATTCAAGATATCCCTCTCTCAACTTCTTGGCCGTTGCCCTATCGGTAAGATAATGAAAGTGCAACTGCTTGATTTGTTCAGATGTGATAACCTCTTGGGGATCTCCGGTAGTCTTTTCCAAATAGAGTCCCACTACGTAAACTTTGACGATCCCCAAGGCCTTTCGATAGGCCACGCCGTTGAGTTTGAGGATTTTTCCTTCGACCACCTTTTCGGTTGGGAACCGTACCCCTAGAATCTCCACATCCTCTTCAGCTAACACAGGAACAGCCGTGAGTGGAAAGAAAGCCACAAAAACAAAAGCAACTACGGATCTCATCCAAGCCATGTTTTCTCTTTTCTTTGTCATTTTTATTCTCCCTTCATGTGAAAAACCCCTTGGATCTGGAAGGACCGCCCTCGTACATTAGAGTATACTTTTTTATGAATTTTCTTGCAGACGGATTTTTGGAGCCCCATTGCCTTACACGACTCGAGAAGCAGCGCGAATGTCGTCACTTGAGCCAGATATTTGAATGTCCATCACCACAGAAAAAGAGGATACAGAGACCGCAATCAGATCTCTAAGTTTTCCTCCACAAACATGTCCTCAGGTCTCTCGAAACTCACACGGCCCAGCTTTCCAGATCGAAGCTCGCGCAAGAATAGCCCTGCGGTCCGTTGTACATCGATATGTCCACCACTGATCAGGCAACCGCGGCGGCGACCGATTTCCTCTATGATTTCGGCGGCGGTCCCGGGCATTGTCTCGAACTTGTAACGGCGCATGACTTGTTCCGGATACCGAACCGCCATGAATCCTGCCGCAAACAGGGCCAGATCAGCATCATCGACGGCCTTGTCTCCAATGGCACCGCTGACCGCCAACCGATAGGCCCCGTTCCGGTTGTCCAGACGCGGCCAGAGAAGACCCGGTGTATCGGATAGGAGGATATGGTTGTGGAGATCGATCTGTTGCGGACAAGTGGTCAAAGCGGGTCTGTTTCCAACCCTAGCAACGCGTTTTCCTGCCAGCGAGTTGATCAGGGTCGATTTTCCGACATTGGGAATGCCGACTACCATAGTTCTTAAAGGCCTTCCCGGCTTGCCGCGACGAGGTGCCAGGTTTCGGCAAAGCTTGGGGAGACACGCCACACTAAGGGATTCTTTGGCCTCCAGAGGCAGGGCGCGAATCCCGTCCTCCTTTTCAAAATAACCTACCCATTCTTGGGTCACCTCGGGATCGGCCAAATCGTCCTTGTTCAGGACTTTGATACAGGGCTTGTGTCGATTCAATTCTCTCAGAATCGGATTGGCGCTGCTCATGGGCAGGCGAGCGTCAAGAACCTCGATGACCACATCTATTCTAGGGAGCATGTCAGCAATCCGGCGACGCGCCCTTTTCATGTGCCCTGGATACCAATTGATTTTCATCTCTATTTTCGTTACGTTAAGAAGAATTACTCAAACGGAAAACTTAATCCATGCTTTTATCCTCCCTATCGGGATTAGTCAACCCTAAGCATTCTTCCCTGATTCACCATCAAGGCATCATCTGCCATTCGACAGGCTCATGGCCCTGAGTAAGTCGAAGGGCTGCGTTGCCTTCGATCGCTC
>JAFGFY010000254.1 GCA_016930795.1 Deltaproteobacteria bacterium | reverse complement strand
GGCCACAGGGGCAAGCATGTACGTGGTCGCTGCACAGTCACCAACTGCATATACCTTTGGGTTGGAAACGCTTTGGAGAAATTCATTTACGATGACCCCGTGAGAGGAACTCTCCACATTACTGTGGTCACCTTCTAAAACACTCAGATTTGGAACCCTCCCGGTGGCCCCGATAATAAGATCCGCCTCATAAACCCCGCCCCCGGAACCTTGAATGATCAATCCTTCTTCAGTGGATTCAATTGATACAGGCGATTCATCAAGCACGATCCTGATTCCTTCTGCTTCGCTGGCTTTAAGGACGGTTTTTACGATATCATGATCAAAGGCCTTTAAGGGCCGGGAAGAACGATGCAGAATAGTAACATTTTTTGCGCCTGCATGAATCGCAACATGGGCGAATTCAAAGGAAATAATTCCACCGCCAATGAACAGGATGCGATTCGGGATGTCAGGAAGATTCAGGAAATACTCGCTATCGCGAATATGTCTGCTGCCGGGGATTTCAGATTGTCTTGGAATAGCCCCTGTCGCCAGAACAATATACCGGGCCTTCAGCCTGTCGTGTTCGACATGAACCTCATCCTCGCCGGTCATAACAGCCCGCCCGTGAAAAGTCGTAACCCCAGCGTCCTTCCATCTTTTCAAATCAGCCTCGGACAGACCATCAAGAAATTCATTCTTGAGCGCCTGAAGGGCTTTCCAGTCGGTTTTCGGTCCGGATACGATCCCTCTGCCAACAAGGTGACTCGCCATTGCTATTGCCTCAACGTTACTCACCAGATATTTCTTCGGCTGGCATCCACGCAGAGAGCATGTTCCACCATAGGGCCGCTCGTCCACCATGGCGACCCTCCGGCCGGCTTTGTTGAGAACATCAACCGCATTATAGGCAGAAGTGCCGGAGCCAATCACAATAACATCATATTCCTGATAGTTCATATATTTCCATGCTATATAAAAGCAGTAAAATGATAAATTTATCCTTCAAAAAGACGGATGAATTATAATCCGATTTTCTATATTAATTAACAGTGATCAGGAATACTATAAGGCCGATCCTGTATTTTGGGATTAAAGCTGGGAGGGGGGAGCGGTGGTGAAAAATAGGGGACAGGAGGTTTTTTTACATGGAGACTAAATTATTTTTTTCTTTGCTAAGTTCGGTCGTATAACCTCTTAATGTTTTGATATATAACGTACATTTTGCCTATGATGAAGGTAAACCGGTTCTTGAAGCAATCAATCTGACTGTACCCCATGGAAGTGCTATCGCTATTGTTGGCCCCACGGGTGCAGGAAAAACCACACTGATAAATCTACTCAACAGGTTCTATGATGTTAACCAGGGTTCGATAACCATAAACAGGACTGATATCCGTGATATGGAGCTAACCTCATTGAGATCATCACTTGGGGTGGTGCTCCAGGAGCCATTCTTTTTTGCGACTACCATAAGGGAGAATCTGCTTTATGGAAATCAGAATGCCACAGAAGAAGAGATGATCGAAGCAGCCAGGCTCGCCAACGCAAGTCATTTTATAAGCAGGCTGCCAAAGGGGTATGATACTGTGCTCACCGAAAGGGGGCTTAACATATCTCAGGGTGAAAGGCAGCTTCTTGGAATAACAAGGGCGATTCTGAGAAATCCATCAATATTGATACTTGATGAAGCTACCAGCAATATTGACAGTCTTATTGAGGCCCAGATACAGAAAGCCATGATAATCCTCATGAAGGGCAGAACAAGCCTGACCATTGCACACCGTCTCTCTACTATTAAAAATGCTGATCGCATTATCGTGATACATAATCACAGGATTATTGAGGAGGGGACATACCCCGAATTGATAGAAAAAAACGGCTTTTATGCCCATTTGTATGCCATGCAGCAGACCCGGGAAAATATCACTGAAGATATGTTCAAATAGGAATTCACTTAATGCCTGATGACTCAGCCTGGGGTTGATAATACTGTTATCAGAGCGAAAGCTATTTCAAAATCTCGTGATCTTTTGCTAAAAAGATAGGATAGTTATATATTTATGCCCGTCCCAACCTTTCTGCATATTCGTCATCATGTCTCCTTTCTATAGTATTCTGTTACCCTATACCGCGACGAACGTGCTCCGAAGTTCTGCGCGCAGCGGGCGGTACCCGGCCAGATATGCTCTCAGCGCCTCTATGCTTCGCTCAGTGTGATGTTGGCGGTTGCGCCCGTACTTGTCAGCGACGCCCTGTTCGGTAACAAAAGTCGTGGGGTAATAGCGCCCGGGTTGCAGCGGTTCATCACCGACAAAAACTTGCTGCACACGCTGTCCGGGAGGATTCTCGATCTTGATGTAGGCATTCAAACCAAGACTGCGTTTGACGTAACCACCCATCTGGTCATACGGATCGCGGGCAAACGTTCGTTCCAGATTTTCCTCCAGCATCGCTACAATTTCCTCGCCCATTAACTCGACCGTTGAGATCTGAGGGTTCATCGGAATGATATTGTAGAGATCATTCAGCGTGACGGTCCCCGGAATGATCGGTGCGCCATATCGCCACCCATTCGAGAATGCCAATTGAGCGCCAGTGCTTTCCAGCAACGCCTGCAACAGGAAATTGTCCATTGTCGTTTCCAGCGTGGCGCCTCGGTTGAGTGCGGTCGCCGTTTCACCCACAACTGTTGACAATTCCTCTTGATAGGGAGCGATCGCTTGGCGTACGAGGTCATCAACTTCGGGATCGGGGTTTATCTTGGCTTCTACCTCAATCAGTTGGTGCCGGTAGTCAACGATACGTCCTCCATCAATTTCCAGATCCAGGCGGCCCAGGAAAGAACCGTGGCAGCCTGACTGTATGACCAATGTTTTCCCCTGGAGTGCCGGTTTATAAAGGCGGTTATGGGTATGCCCGCTCAGGCACACATCGACGCCTCGCACCTCGGACAACAGCTTCATATCCTGGGGAAACCCGAGATGGGAGATGAGGACGATCAAGTCTACCTTCTCCTTGATGCGCAGATCATTGATGATCGGCGGGAGATCTTCTCGCCCAAGGGTGAATTCCAATCCTTCGCTGAAGGAAGGCGGCATGGTCTTGCCCACAATATTGGAGGCAATGCCAACGATACCAATCCTCAACCCGCCGATCTCCTTCAAGCTGTAAGCTGGAAAAATCCGCTCATTCGTAGCTTGATCGTAAACATTGATCGCAAGCATCGGATAGATGAGTTCCGCTGCGCGCTGCTTGAAGGCATCGGGACCATAAGCAAATTCCCAATGGGCCGTCATTGCATCGAGGCCCAATGAATTCAAAACAGGAACCATTGCCTGTCCATGCGAACTCTGGGCGGGATAGGTACCCTGGATCGTATCGCCGCAATCGCAAAAGAGTACGCGCTCCGGGTTTACGGCACGAATTTGTTTTATGAGTGCGGCAATGCGGGCATATCCTCCCGCAGGACGATAGACTGCTTTACCACCCTGCCAGAAGATCTCCTGGTGCAGGTCAAAATAGGCATGGCTGTCGTTGAGTTGAATGACTATGAGTGATTTTCGGCTTTTCATCATGACAAAAATGACCTCCAGCCAGGTTCTTCCATCATTGGCTGAAAAAACATGATGTATGGACCCCGGATAAGATGGGCCATAACGCCATCATCATGTATTTTTCTGATGTTATGGTTAACCAGAACTTTTGCGAAACCCAACTGAGCCATTTCAGCCGCGTCCCATTCGCTGTGAATAAGGTATTCGGGCGGACTTGGCATGGCATCCCGTGTTTTAAATAGTGGTTTTGGATTTTTAGGCGGGTTGGCTCCGAGTGTCTGCAGGGTTTCTGTCATTGACGCCGGGTCGAGCATAAAGCTACCCAATGCGCACACTCCGATTTGTTTTAAAATCATATACCCTAGAAAACCGGTTGAGTCAGACAAGGCTTCCATTGTTTCGATAGCACCTTTTTCAAATGCCTTTTCCTTTCCCGGGGCTACGGTATGTTCGGCGATGGCCACACACCGCGTGGGAGTTGCAAAACGAATGAATTCTTTTTTTTGCTGGATATCCTTGGACAGGTCCACAATCTGGCCCATGGACCTGATGGGGACCATCCTTGCCTTCACGATTGTATAGACCGGTTCCCATGGACCTTCGATCACCATACCAAGGCAGCTCCCGCAAAGCTCAAAGATCCTGTCAAACTGTTGAGCGTGAAATTCATCGTGGTCTTCCAATTTTTTCCACATGGTATATTGATAGTTGCGGATGGGATTCAGTTCCTTTTCCATGTGAACCTTTCC
>JAFGFY010000253.1 GCA_016930795.1 Deltaproteobacteria bacterium | reverse complement strand
GCGATGGAGAAGGAGTTGCGATTTGCCATCCGTGAGGGTGGACGCACTGTAGGCGCGGGCGTCATTAGTGAAATCTATGAGTAAGGAAGCTGTTTCTATAACAGTAAAGGGACATCATGGATAAAGGGATAGCCAATCAGAAGATTCGTATTAGACTAAAGGCTTATGACCATAAGCTTCTGGACCAGTCAGCTATGGAAATTGTCGAAACAGCAAGAGAAACTGGTGCGAAAATCGCCGGCCCCATCCCTCTTCCCACAATGATTAACAAATACTGCGTGTTGAGATCTCCCCATGTGGACAAGAAATCTCGGGAACAATTTGAAATAAGAACCCATAAGAGGCTTCTGGATATTCTGGAGCCGACTCAGCAGACTGTTGATGCCCTTATGAAGCTTGACCTTGCCGCGGGTGTGGATGTTGAAATTAGACTGTAAATAGAGAAATACGGATATTTGATAATGGGTAAGAAGCTCATTGGGAAAAAACTGGGGATGACGCGCTACTTTATTGAAGATGGCGTGAGTGTTCCCGTGACTATCATAAAGGCCGGGCCATGTGTTGTTATCCAGAAGAAGAGCTCTGAAAAGGACGGATATGAGGCCATTCAAGTGGGGTTTGAGACGCAGGAGGAGAAACGGGTCAATCAACCCTTGAAGGGACATTTTAAGGCTGCTGGAGACATCTTTTGTAGGTATTTAGCCGAGATTAGAGTGGATGATGCAGCAGCGTTTGAAGTCGGACAAGAGATCAAATCGGATATTTTCGAGATCGGAGATATAGTTCAGGTCTCTGGTAGGAGTAAAGGCAGGGGCTTCGCCGGCGTCACGAAGCGATGGGGTTTTTCAGGTGGCAGGAAAACCCATGGCTCTCGGTCTCACAGGGTTCCCGGGTCCATCGGTATGAGCGCGACACCGGGAAGAGTTTTTAAAGGGAAGAAGCTTCCCGGCAGAATGGGAAATCAGAGAATAACGATCAAGAACTTGGAGATTTTGGATTTGAGACCCGAACAGGATATTATCGCCCTGAAAGGCTCTGTTCCTGGGAGCCGGAACAGCCTGGTCGAGATTGTCAAAATTTGAATGCTGTTGCTAACATGGGTTGAGAGATCTAATGGCCATTATTGACGTATACAATTTAAAGGGTGAAAAGACGGGTCAAGCGGAGTTGAATGAGGACGTCTTCAACGGACCTATTAAGACACACGTCCTCCATCAGGTGATTACAGGCCAGCTTTTAAAACGAAGATCAGGGAGTGCCTCGACAAAAAGCCGATCTGAAGTTAACCGTTCCGGCAGCAAACTCTGGCGTCAGAAGGGGACAGGCAGGGCCAGGGTTGGAGATGCCGCGTCACCAACGAGAAAAGGTGGAGGCGTTATCTTTGGCCCCTCCCCGCGGAAATATATTCACAGGACACCAAGAAAAGTCAAGAGGTCTGCTGTGCGCATGGCGCTGTCGGACAAATATCAGACTAATCGGCTGGTCGTCGTCGACCGTTTTGAGTTTCCCGAGATCAAGACCAAGGATTTTGTTGAGGTGATGAGTCATTTTCGAGTCAGCCGGGCGTTGATCGTAACAAAAAATCAGAACGAGAACTTGGAAAAATCATCCAGAAATGTCCCTTGGGTAAAGGTGATGAGACACGAAGGACTCAATGCCTATGACATTCTGAGGTACGATCATCTTATGTTGGATCAATCCGCAATTAGCGGCATAGAGGAGGCGCTGATTTCCTAATGGATCTATATAAAGTCATCAAGGCCCCTCTTATCACAGAGAAGGGAACCGGGTTAAAAGAACTCCACAGCCAGATTGTGTTCAAGGTTGATAGGAGGGCCAACAAAATAGAAATCAGGCAAGCTGTTGAGACCCTCTTTAAGACCAAGGTGTCGGACGTCAAGACCATAAATATGAAGGGCAAGACCCGTAGGATAGGAAGGAATGTAGGGAAAAGGGCGGATTGGAAGAAGGCAATTGTCAGGCTTGCTCCAGGAGAGAACATCGAATTCTTTGAGGGAATGTAGACTGAGAATGAGCATCAAGAAACACAAACCAACATCACCGGCCCGAAGATTTCAGACTTCGTCCAGCTTCGAAGAGGTCACACGTAAGAGTCCTGAAAAGGCGCTCATGAAACCATTGAAGAGGAGCGGGGGGAGAAACGCGCTGGGCCGCATGACGACCAGACACCACGGGGGCGGCCACAAACGTCAATACAGAGTCATTGATTTCAAGCGGGACAAGGATGGTGTGCCGGCACATGTTGCATCCATTGAATATGACCCCAATCGTTCCGCCCGCATAGCACTCCTACACTACGCGGACGGTGAAAAGAGATACATTCTTGCTCCCCTGGGGCTCCAAGTTGGTGATCGAGTCCTCTCCGGAGAGGGGGCTGAAATCAGACCTGGGAATGCGATGCGTCTAAGGGACATGCCCTTGGGGACACAGATTCACAACATAGAATTGAACGCAGGGCATGGCGGACAAGTGGTGAGAAGCGCCGGAGGTTACGCCCAGCTTATGGCCAAAGAAGGAAAATACGCCCAAGTAAAACTGCCATCTGGGGAGGTCCGAATGATCTCTCTCGAGTGCAAGGCAACCCTTGGACAGATTGGACACTTGGAACATGAGAATATTAGCATTGGCAAGGCGGGCAGGAACCGATGGAAAGGCAGAAGGCCTCATGTCCGTGGAGTGGCTATGAACCCGGTCGATCATCCTCACGGGGGTGGAGAAGGGAAATCCTCCGGAGGCCGTCATCCGGTTACACCTTGGGGTGTTCCCACTAAGGGATACAAGACGAGAGGCAAGAAATCGAGCGATAAATACATCGTCAAGAAACGGAAATAGGGAGGTCAGCGATTGTTCAGAGTTCAGGAAGAGGACCCTTGGACTTTTTCATATTCTCTCCTGAATACCGAACTCTGAACACTTGTTGATCCAGGATCGATGAAATGATCAACATAGATTCAACGTTGAGATGGATTTCAAACATGATGATGGAGAATGAGGAGGAATAGGTTTGCCGCGATCATTGAAAAAGGGACCTTTTGTTGATGATCACCTTCTGAAAAAGGTCAATGAAGCAACGGAAACCCGCAGTACGAAGATCATTAAGACCTGGTCGAGGAGATCCACGATCCTCCCTGAATTTGTTGGTCTTACCTTTGCCGTACATAACGGGAAGAAATTCTTGCCCATATTTATCGCTGAAGACATGGTGGGACATAAGTTGGGGGAATTCGCGCCAACCAGAGTGTTTTACGGACATGCCGGCGACAAGAAGTCCCGCCTGAGAGGGTAATAATGGAATCAAGGGCAGTGGCAAGATACATCAGAATATCGCCTCGGAAAGTCAGACTGATTATGGATGAAATCAGGGGAAGGAGAATAGAAGAAGCGTTGAATCAGCTTTCTTTTGCCCCACAAAAAGGGGCCTTCATCCTCAAAAAGCTCATCAACTCCGCAGTGGCTAACGCTGAGCAGAATTTTAAGATGGACGTGGACAAACTCTATATTAAACGGATTTATGCCGACGAAGGCCCTACTCTAAAAAGATTTCGGCCTCGTGCCATGGGTAGAGCCATGAGAATAAGGAAAAGGACAAGCCATCTGACCGTGGTTCTGGATGAGGTATAAAGATCTTATGCTTGTTGAGTTTGTGAGAGGACAACGATGGATAGGTTGAAAATGATGGAGGTGGGTCTTGGGACAAAAGGTTAATCCGATCGGCTTCAGGTTGGGCATTAACAGAGATTGGGACTCTAGATGGTTCGCCAGGAAGGAATACAAGGACTTTATTCTGGAAGACTATCATATCCGGCGTTTTTTGAAAAAGAGACTGTCCCAAGCAGGAGTTTCCAAGATTGAGATTGAAAGAGCAGCCAGCAAAGTGAGGATTAAGATTCATACGGCCCGGCCCGGTTTGGTGATTGGGAAAAAGGGGGCGGAAATCGAGAATGTGAAGAGAGATTTGGAGAAAAGGATCAATAGAGAAATTATTCTCGATATTCAGGAAGTTCGAAAACCTGAAGTCGACGCGCAATTGGTGGCCGAGAACGTGGCTATGCAGCTTGTTCGCCGTATCTCATTTCGAAGGGCCATGAAGAAGAGTGTCAGTTCCGCCCTACGGTTCGGCGTTCAGGGAATAAAGATTGCTTGTAGCGGCCGTCTGGGGGGGGCTGAGATGGCGCGTAGAGAATGGTACCGAAAAGGCAGGGTCCCTCTGCACACCATTAGAGCCGATATAGACTATGGTTTTGCCGAGGCCTATACGACTTATGGGGTAGTAGGCGTAAAGGTCACGCTGTTCAAGGGTGAGATCTTACCCGAGAAGAAAGGTTAGGAGCTCTTGTGCTAAGTCCAAAGAAAATGAAGTACCGAAAGAAACAAAAGGGTCGATTGAAGGGCAAGACTATTAGCAAAGGGGGGACACTGGAGTTTGGTGACTTCGGACTACAGGCCTTGGAATGCGGCCATATGACGTCCCAACAGATTGAGGCTGCTCGAGTCGCCATGACTAGGCACGTGAAACGCGGAGGCAAGATCTGGATTCGAATATTTCCCGATAAGCCCCTTACCAAGAAACCTGCGGAAACAAGAATGGGAAAGGGCAAAGGGGCGCCTGAGTCATGGGTGGCTGTGGTCAAGCCCGGACGGATATTGTATGAAATGGAAGGTGTGGGAGAGAGTGTCGCAGCAGAGGCCTTCCGGCTTGCCGGTCACAAATTGCCGTTTTCCACAAGATTCGTGACCAGGAGGTAGTCATGTTGAAAACGAAGGATTTGCGTGACTTAAGTATCGAAGAATTGAGAGAGAAAGAAGAAGGATTCAATAAGGAGCTATTCAACCTGAAGATCCAGAAGGCGACAGGGCAGCTTAGTAATACAGCTATCATTGGAATGACAAAGAAAGACCTGGCCCGAGTCAAAACCGTGCTTAGAGAGAACGCATTATCAAGCGGTACAGATAAATAGGTATTGACATGACACAAAGAGGCGTGAAGAAGAAGCTTACGGGTATCGTGGTTGGTAACAAGTCGGAGAAAACAGCCGCGGTCCTGGTCGGTCGACTGAAGAAGCACAAGATCTATAAGAAATATGTGAGAAGACAAACCAAGTACTTGGTCCATGACCCACAAAACAAATGCCTGGTGGGTGACACGGTGAGGATTATTGAGACACGTCCTATCAGTAAGAAGAAGAGATGGCAGGTGCTTGAGATTTTGGAGAGAAGTGTGATTGATGAAACAAATGAAGACAATAACAGCTCAATGGAGCAGCCATCGTGATACAGGCCGAAACGAAACTGAATGTGGCGGATAATTCCGGAGCAAAACTGCTCTTGTGTATTAAAGTGCTTGGCGGGTCCAAGAGGAGATACGCTGGTGTGGGTGATCTGGTGGTGGTCAGCGTGAAAGAAGCTATACCCAATTCCAAGGTCAAAAAGGGAGAGGTTATGAGGGCAGTGGTTGTTCGTACCGCGAAGGAAATCCGCAGACCAGACGGCTCATATATCAAGTTTGACGATAACTCTGCAGTATTGGTGAATCAGCAGAATGAACCTATCGGAACAAGGATTTTTGGCCCCGTGGCCAGGGAATTGAGAGCGAAAAAATTTATGAAGATTATCTCTCTGGCGCCGGAAGTGCTTTAGGTAAATCGATTTGGCGGGAGCAGGAAAAGTGAAGGCTAAACAGCACCCAGTAATTAGAAAGGACGATAAGGTTATCGTCCGAAAGGGTAAAGAGAAGGGACGAATTGGGACCGTGTTGAAAGTGGATGCGGATAAGAGACGTGCCATTGTGGAAAAGGTAAATGTGGTCAAGCGGCACACAAGGCCCGGCGGTAAAAACGCCCAAGGAGGAATCATAGAAAAAGAAGCCTCCATACATATCTCTAACCTGATGCTGGTATGCAACAAATGCGCTGAGCCCACGAGGATTGAGAAACGCAAATTGGAGGATGGATCACGCGTTCGAGCCTGCAAGAAGTGCGGCGAACTATTGGATGATTGATTTGTGAAGATAATAGCCGATCGTTTACAGCAGAGAAAGGGAGTATTATTTTGCTGTGACTGATCCCCTAATAGCAGCGGATGGGCCAAACAGCCCATTTGATGCGGAGGACACACGGTTGTCTCGACTGAAAGAAAAATACGAGAAAGAGATCGTTCCCACCATGATGAAGGAATTTGGTTATAAGAGCATCATGGCGGTGCCACGCCCTGAAAAGGTTGTGTTGAATATGGGCCTTGGCGAAGCCATATACAACATCAAGACTCTTGAGAAGAGTGTTGAAGAGTTGAGTCTGATTGCGGGACAGAAAGCGGTTGTTACCAATGCGAGAAGGTCCATAGCCGGGTTCAAGCTTCGGCAGGGTATGCCCATCGGGTGTATGGTGACTCTACGGCATCAGAGGATGTATGATTTTCTTGATAAACTCTTTAATGTGGCTTTCCCAAGAGTGAGAGACTTCAGGGGTCTATCTGACAAGACTTTTGACGGACGCGCCAATTGTACCATAGGAATTAAGGAACAAATCATTTTTCCGGAGATTGATTACGACAAGATAGACAAGATACGGGGGTTGAACATCTCCATTGTGACATCGGCAGGAACGGACGCAGAGGGCCTGTTTTTGCTGAAGGCCCTTGGTATGCCTTTTAGAAATTGATAAGGAGGACGTGGTGGCTAGAACGGCCTTAATTGTGAGAGCTCAGAGGAAACAGAAGTTTAAGACGCGACAATATAACAGATGTCCCATTTGTGGAAGGCCGAGGGCTTATTTTAGGAAGTTCGGCCTCTGCCGTATATGTTTTCGGAACATGGCTTTAAGAGGAGAGATTCCCGGCGTGATTAAGTCAAGCTGGTAATTCAGTCTATCGTGTATGATTCTTATAGAGGAGCAGAATAGATGAGTATAACCGATCCCGTTGCGGATATGTTGACCAGAATAAGGAACGCGCAGACCGCATCATACAGCACGGTGGATATTCCTAGTTCCAAACTTAAGGTGAGTATCGCTAATGCCCTGAAAGCGGAAGGCTTTATTAAGAATTACAGAAAAATGACGGAAGGGACGAGAGAAATCATAAGGATTTCCCTTAAATATGATGAGAACGGAGAACCTGTTATCGGCGGTCTCAAAAGGGTGAGTAAACCTGGTCGCAGATTCTACACCAAGTGTGATGGAATCCCGCAGGCCCTGGGGGGACTCGGTGTGAACATCCTTTCCACTTCAGAGGGCGTTATGACGGATAGAGAGGCTAGAAAAAGAGGGGTTGGTGGAGAGGTCCTCTGTTCTGTGTGGTAGATTTCGCGACAATTGAGGTTATTCCGTATATTCCTGAAATGATTTTCCGATCGGGGGGTGAAGATGTCACGTGTAGGCAAGAAGCCTATTCTTATACCAAAAGGGGTCAAGATCGATATTAAAGGAGATCTTCTAACTGTCGAGGGGCCCAAGGGAAGACTCAGTCGCAGGATTCATCCCGGGGTTAATATCCGTAATGAGAATGACGAAATCATTGTTACTGTGAATGACATGAGTAAGGAGTCAAGATCTCTTCATGGGCTCCATAGGGCCCTGATAGCCAACATGGTGACTGGTGTGAGTCAGGGTTTTGAGCGGGGGCTTGAAATCGTAGGCGTCGGTTATAGGGCTGAGTTGTCTGGTAATAAAGCCACTTTCCATCTGGGTTATTCCAAGCCGATAGAATTCCAACTGCCCGATAACATAGAGGCGACAGTGGAAAAGACCAAAATCACTTTGCGTGGCGCGGATAAGGAACTGCTGGGAGCGACCGCCGCGGAGATCCGTGGGTTGAGAAGCCCGGAACCCTATAAAGGGAAGGGTATCCGGTACTCGGGAGAGATGATAAGGAGAAAGGCAGGAAAGACGGTCGCAGGCAAGTAGCATTTGTTTGTGGGGATTGGGACATTCTCCCCGACTTCGGATAGGATTATGGGAACTATTAACAAGAGAGAGGCTAGATTAAAGAGAAAGAAAAGGGTGAGGAAGAGGATTAAGGGACTCTCTGAAATCCCTAGGCTTTCTGTGTTTAAGAGTTCAAGGCATATTTACGCCCAGATTATCGATGACATGACCTCCAATACTCTCGTCGACGCCTCATCTCTGTCAAAGGACCTTCGGCCACAAATTCATGGCAAGGGAGGCAATAGAGAAGGCGCCGCCTTCATCGGGGAATGGATCGCCAAGAGGGCACTGGAGAAAGGGATTGATAGGGTTGTTTTTGATAGAAACGGTTTTTTGTATCACGGCCGTATCAAGGTCCTTGCTGAAAGTGCGCGGCAGTGTGGCCTTAAATTTTGATTCTTATCCATTCTTTTTAGATAAGGGATATTACTCAAATGGAGCAAAGCAAAGGGAGAGGTCTATTGTTTAAGGAAGAGGATGAAGGTCAGCTTATAGAGAAGGTGGTTCATATCAACCGTGTCGCCAAGGTCGTCAAGGGAGGTCGGCGTTTCAGCTTTAGCGCGATTGTCATCGTAGGCGACGGCAAAGGAATGGTCGGCGGTGGCCTGGGAAAGGCCAATGAAGTCCCGGAGGCCATTAGGAAAGGCGTTGAGAAGGCCAAAAAAAACATGAAAATGGTTCCCGTGCTCGATGGCACAATCCCACACGAAATCATCGGAAAATGGGGATCAGGAAGTGTTCTTCTCAAGCCCGCAAGGCCCGGAACCGGAGTGATCGCGGGGGGCGCGGTTCGGGCAGTTTTGGAAGCGGCAGGCATTCAGAACATTCTGACAAAATGCTTGGGATCTCATAACCCTCATAATCTAGTCAAAGCCACGGTAAAGGGATTACAGGCCCTAAGGAGTGCGGAAGAATTTGCTCGTCGCCGGGGCAAGACGGTCAAGGAGTTACTACAATAGGTACCACGGGTGTATGGGATAGAGTGAAGACGATGGCTGATACGATCAAGGTGACATTAATCAAGAGCGGAATAGGCAAGAATAAGAAGATACGCCAAACGCTTAGGGGGCTTGGCTTAACAAGGCTGCACAAAACAGTCTCCCTTGACAATACTGCGGCCATAAGGGGAATGGTCAATAAGGTCTCCTTTTTGGTCAAGATCGAGGTCTAGGTAAAGGGAATACTTATGAGAATCCACGATCTCTCACCATTGAAAGGTGCAAAAAAGAAGAAAAAAAGGGTGGGTAGAGGACCCGGCTCGGGTCATGGTAAGACATCATGTCGTGGCCATAAGGGTCAGAAGGCCCGTTCAGGCGGGAGCTTGCGACCCGGATTCGAGGGTGGACAGATGCCTTTGCAAAGGCGACTCCCCAAGCGAGGATTTACCAATATCTTTAAGGAGCAATACGCTTTAATCCATGTCGGAGATTTGGAGAGGTTTAGCCCGGACACAGATCTGGATTTAGAGGTACTCAGGAGCGCGGGACTTGTGAAACGGGCAAAAAAGGCCGTGAAGCTGTTAGGAGACGGGGAGATTACGCATCCTTTGACTGTGAAGGTGAATAAAGCCAGCAAGAGCGCCAGAGAGAAGATCAAGTCGGTGGGCGGCAGAATCGAGATTATCTGATAGGCCATATTCGAGTTGAGGTTAGATAGAGAACGTTGATCAGCGGTTTTCAAAATATTGGCAAGATCCCCGAACTAAAAAGGAGGATTCTGTTTACTCTCCTTATGCTCATCGTTTACCGGGTGGGGTGTCATATTCCTACTCCCGGGGTTGATGCTGCGGCTCTTGCCGCCTTTTTTAATCAAATGCAGGGAACCGTACTGGGGCTTTTCAATATGTTCTCCGGCGGAGCCCTCGAACAAATGTCTGTCATGGCGCTGGGTATTATGCCCTATATTAGTGCCTCTATTATCCTGCAGCTGTTGACCATTGTCGTTCCTCATCTGGAGAAACTGAGAAAAGAAGGAGAGCAGGGACGAAAGAAGATTACCCAATATACCAGATATGGGACAGTCGTCATAAGCGTGGTTCAAGGTCTTGGAATAGCCTATATGTTGGAAAGGATGCCCAGCCCTGACGGGGCCCCGGTCGTTCTCCTGGGCGGGTGGGGGTTTCGCCTCCTTACGGTGATTACCCTGACAGCGGGGACCGCTTTTCTGATGTGGCTGGGGGAACAGATTACGGAGAGGGGTGTTGGAAACGGCATATCCCTGATTATTTTTGCCGGCATCGTCGCGCGTTTCTTCCCTGGTATGGGTCAAGTCTTTGAACTGATTAGGGTCGGACAAATCAGTGTTTTTTTCATGGCCATTGTGGTTGCCCTCATGATCGCCATCGTGGGGTTTATCGTCTTTATGGAGAGGGCACAGAGGAGAATACCCGTACAATATGCAAAGAGAGTCATTGGTAGGAAGATGTACGGCGGGCAGAGCACGCATCTACCGTTGAAGATCAACACTTCCGGGGTCATTCCGCCCATATTTGCCTCCTCCATGCTTATGTTCCCAGCGACCATCGGTAATATTGTCGATCTTGAAGGTATCCCCTGGTTAGACTATGCGATCAACACGCTGCTGCGGGGGAATCATCCGGTCTATAACATCTTATATGTCATCCTCATCATCTTCTTTTGCTATTTTTATACGGCGGTCCAGTTCAATCCCGTGGACGTCGCTGATAACATGAAGAGACAGGGAGGTTTTATCCCGGGAATCAGGCCGGGTAAAAATACGGCCGAATATATTGATAGGGTCCTGACTCGAATAACCCTTAGCGGTGCTTTATATGTCTCAGCCGTATGCGTTTTGCCTCAGATCTTCATGTACCAGCTCAATGTTCCCTTCTATTTTGGCGGGACCGCCCTTTTAATTGTGGTCGGCGTGGCCATGGATACATCTAATCAGATAGAATCCCATATGTTGACACGCCACTATGAAGGATTCATGAAAAAGGGTCTTGGTAAGGTTAGATAGCTGGAAAAGGGTATTTGAATCATGAAAGTTAGAGCTTCTGTGAAAAAGATCTGTAATAAATGTAAGATTATCAAACGAAAAGGGACGGTGCGCGTGATCTGCGAGAACCCGCGACACAAGCAACGACAGGGTTGAAAGGAGTAGGGAATTGGCCAGGATAGCAGGCGTTGATTTACCAAAGGGCAAGAGAATAGAGATTGCCTTGACCTATATATACGGCATAGGCCGAAGTAATTCCCGGAAGATACTGGCGGAGGCCGGAGTCGATCTGGACACGGCTTCGGATCAACTCACTGAAGACCAGATCACATCGATCAGGAAGATTCTCGATGAGAAACACCGAGTGGAAGGTGATCTCAGGCGAGAAGTGTCCATGAATATCAAGAGGTTAATGGATCTTGGGGCCTATCGCGGTTTACGACACCGAAGGAGCCTGCCTGTTAGGGGGCAGAGGACAAGCACCAATGCGCGAACCAGAAAGGGGCCTCGCAGGTCAGTTGTTGGTAAGAGGAAGAAAGACTGAACTGAATAGATCGGTATTCCCTTTTCTATATCCGGTTTTGAACCTGAGGAGTGATCATGGCAAAGGCGGCAAAAAAAGTTAGTAGATCAAAGAAAGAGAAGATGAGTGTTCCTGTGGGCATCATTCATATTCGATCCACATTCAACAACACGATTGTTACTGTTACAGATAACAATGGCAATGTTATCGCGTCCTCAAGCGCCGGCAGGCAGGGTTTCAAGGGTTCTAGAAAGAGCACCCCTTTTGCCGCTCAACTTGCCGCTCAGGACGCTGTCAAACAGGCCATGGAGCAAGGGCTGAGGATGGCTGAAGTGAGAGTAAAAGGTCCCGGTGTAGGCAGGGAAGCCGCAATACGGGCCTTGCAGGTCCACGGCCTATCCATCAGCCTCATCAGGGATGTTACACCTATCCCTCACAATGGGTGCCGTCCTCCCAAGAGACGGAGGATATAGTTTTAATGATCAATGATCGATGATCAATGCTAACTGATGAATGATCAACGGAGGAAGATCTGTTTTGGCCAGAGATACCAGTGCATCATGTAGGCTATGCCGGAGGGAGAACTTGAAGTTGTTCTTAAAGGGTGATCGCTGTTATGGGGATAAGTGCGCGTTTGAGAGGAGATCCTATCCCCCGGGTCAGCATGGCCAGAGACGTGGAGGTAAGCTATCTGATTACAAATTGCAATTGAGAGAAAAACAGAAGGTCAAGAGAATCTACGGCCTTTTGGAAAAACAGTTCAGGTTGTTTTATTATCGCGCTGAAAAACAAAAAGGAATTACGGGAACAAATCTTCTGGTTTTACTTGAATGTCGATTGGATAATGTGGTGTATAGGATGGGATTCGCTTCCTCCAGGAAACAAGCAAGGCAACTCATAAGGCACAATCATTTTACAGTAAATGATAAAAAGGTCAATATTCCTTCTTATCAGGTAAAGGTTGGTGATGTCATCCAGGTGAAGGAAGGAAGCCGTGAAGTGGCGGCGATTTCAGAGGCCATGGAGACAGTCGTTCGAAGGGGCATTCCAGAGTCTATTGAAGTACAAAAAGAAGAATTCAGGGGCATCTTGAAGACTCTCCCCAATCGTGAAGATCTAACCATGCCTATTCAGGAGCAACTCATTGTGGAGCTGTATTCCAAATAGGGACAAGTCAATCCAGCAACTTCCATCGATTTGGACCGTATTAGGGGGGATTCCTTGAAAGATTTAAAAACAAGAAATTGGCGAGAGTTGATTAGACCGAAAACGATCGTTCTCGATGAGGATAGTCGCACAGGTACATATGGGAAATTTGTCTGTGAACCCCTCGAGAGAGGCTTCGGGATCACTGTTGGTAATTCCTTGAGGCGGATACTGCTTTCTTCACTGCAGGGAGCGGCCATCGTCTCAGTCTCATTTGACGATGTTCTTCATGAATTCACTGCCATTCCAGGTGTAATGGAGGATGTTACAGATATCATCCTGAACTTGAAAGAACTCAAACTCAAGTTGATTGATGTGGAGGAGGCAAAGATACGGCTTTCCAAAGAAGGGGAAGGGGTGGTGACAGGAGCGGATATTGAAAGCGACGGATTAATAGGAATACTGAATCCTGAACAGCATATTGCCACCTTGAGCAAGGAAGGCAAACTTCATATGGAAATGACGGTAAAGATGGGGAAGGGATATGTCCCCGCTGAAAAGCACAAGACTAAGAATCAACCCATTGGTGTGATCCCAGTTGACGCTTTCTTTTCTCCCATTCAAAAAGTCAATTATGTCGTTACTAATGCGAGGGTTGGGCAGATTACTGATTACGATAAACTGACTCTGGAAATATGGACAGATGGAAGCATCCTTCCCAAAGACGCCTTAGGCTTTGCGGCGAAGATCCTCAAGGAGCAAATGATCCCCTTTGTTAATTTTGAAGAGGGTCCAGAGCCGGAGGAAGAGGAAGAGCAGGAAGAAAAACTCAACGAAAATCTATTCAGACCGGTCTCAGAGTTGGAATTGTCGGTTCGTTCGGCAAACTGTCTGAAACATGCCAATATCAGCCTGATTGCCGAACTAGTCCAGAAAACCGAAGCTGAGATGTTGAAGACGAAGAACTTCGGAAGAAAGTCTCTTAATGAGATTAAAGGAATATTAGAGGAAATGGGACTCTCTTTAGGAATGAAATTAGATCATTTCCCGCAGGGCAAACCGACACAGGAAAAGGTGAAAGGAGAGGATTCGAATAAATGAGGCATCGAAAGACAGGAAGGAAACTGGGGCGCAATTCGAGCCATCGGAATGCCATGTTCAGAAACATGGTCACCTCCCTTTTCAAATATGAGCAACTGGAGACAACAGATTCGAAGGCAAAAGAGTTAAGACCTATTGCGGAAAAGATGATCACCCTCTCAAAGAGGGGAGATCTGCATGCAAGGCGTCAAGCCCTTTCATATATAAAGGATGGAGATGTGACCCATAGGCTTTTCGAAGATTTGAAAGACCGCTACTCCGACCGTCAAGGCGGCTATCTGAGGATTGTCAAGAAAGGAAGCCGCAGGGGTGATGGCGCTCCGGTCTCAGTGGTACAGCTGCTGCCGGCCGAACAGGAAAAGAAAACGAAGAAGAAGGTGAAGGGCGCAAAATCCGCAATCAGAACCGAATCAAAAAAGAAAGAGGTCAAGAAAACCTCAGAGAAGAAGGGATCAGTCGAGGACAAAGATCCTGAGAAAAGGGCAAGCGCCAAAGATAGCGAGTCCGGAGAAGAATGAAATCGGCGCTCATCCTGGATCACTTTGAGAAATCCTTTCCGATCCATCTCAATGTGTCCTATTTGATATTATTGGACAAGCTGAATACATATTAACACAGACCCGCTTACACATGGCATACTTCATTGTCCCATTTTACGGAGAACCTCCTTGTCGGTATATCGGCAAGGAGGTTTTTTTTGGAGGTCCGATTGTCCGGTGAGGAAACATATAGAATCCTCGTGGTCGATGATGAGAGGAGCATGAGGGAATTTCTCGATATTATGTTGAGCAAGGAGGGGTATCAGGTTTCATTGGCCGAAAGTGGTGAAGAGGCCTGCGAACGGCTTGAGAAAGAAGAATACGATCTCCTGATCACAGATATAAGAATGAAGGACCTGGACGGTATCGGTGTGCTGAAGAAGGCGAAATCGGTTATGCCTGAGATTGTGGTCGTGATGATTTCAGCCTTCGCTACTGCCGACACCGCGGTAGACGCCATGCGGGAGGGGGCCTACGACTATATCCCCAAACCTTTCAAGGTCAGTGATTTCAAGAGAATCGTCAGAGAGGCCCTCGCATCGAGGAAACCCCTTGTTGACAGCAAGGAAAAGGATGTTTCAGAGGATGACATTTATCATTTTGGCTGTTTGATTGGTGAAAGCCCGCAGATCAGGAAGGTCTATGATTTGATAGAACGCGCAGGTCCGACCAAGACCAATGTCCTGATCTCGGGTGAGAGTGGAACGGGCAAAGAATTGGTCGCAAGGGCTATCCACAGAGAAAGCCCTCGGAAGGACAGGCCTTTTGTGGTGATCAACTGCGCCGGGATGCCGGAGACCCTGATTGAAAGTGAACTCTTCGGATATAAAAAGGGGGCGTTTACCGGCGCGGTCTCTGATAAACAAGGCTTGTTTGACGCCGCTCATGAAGGAACGGTCTTTCTTGACGAGGTCGGGGAACTCTCCCCGACTATCCAGGTCAAGCTCCTTCGGGTGATACAGGAGCGAACATTCGTCGCTGTGGGGGGGACCGAAGAGAAGAGGGTGGATGTCCGCTTTATATCAGCCACGAACAGGGACCTGGAAGAGCGGGTCATGGAAGGGGAGTTTCGAGAGGACCTCTTTTTTCGACTCAATGTCATACACATCTCTATGCCCCCTTTGAGAGACAGGACGGGGGACCTGGCCGTATTGGCCCAGCATTTTTTGAATAAATGCGCGAGCGAACTGGGCAAAGACGTCAAAAAAATCTCTGCCTATGCCATGGAGATTCTCAGACAATATCGATTCCCTGGAAACGTGAGGGAATTGGAGAATATCATTGAAAGAAGCGTGGCCCTTGAAACATCCAATATTGTCTTGCCTGAGAGCCTGACCCTGGCCAGCTTCCGAAAAGACCCCATATCGGTGAATAGGCGCCATAGTGACCTGACATTCGACGGCATAGAGTTGGACAAGGTGATGGCAGCGATTGAAACGGATTACATCATGAAGGCCATGGAAATGGCCCAAGGGTCCAAACAGAAGGCCTCCCAATTCTTAGGCATCTCCATGAGGTCCCTAAGGTATCGCCTGGAGAAATTAGGTTTTCGCAACTATGATGAATAAGCATATCTAGGTCGTTAGGCTAAAGGCTGAAGGTCATGAAAAGCTGAAGACCGAAGTGATCTAACGGCATTTAAAGTGCCATTTTCTACACCCTCCTGCCAAAAACTCTATCCTCACCAAATGGGAATTCTTTTTTGTCTAGAGCGCCGAAGGCGCGTTTTATAAAATCGCGTAGCGGTTTTATGACAAAAATTGTCAGAGCTCATGACGAAAAATGTCAAGAGCCATGAAATATGGAGGAAAAAGATTGGGCAGTTTAAGTAAAATTATATGATTCATATCGATAACTATTTGAAAATAGAATGAATTAGCGATTACCTCCATGCAGTGTTTTGAATGGCATGTTATTTGTATCTCATTTCGACAGCATGATGAGAATACTTATGAGGGGAGGTAAGCAAAGAGCTTTAGTAAGTTTTGACCGTATTCAAATATCGCTATGAGGAACATAAATTATTAAAGGAGGAGACGAAATGTTTACAAGAATGAACAACAAGAACGAAAAAGGTTTTACACTCATCGAGTTGATGATCGTTATCGCGATCATCGGTATCCTGGCGGC
>JAFGFY010000252.1 GCA_016930795.1 Deltaproteobacteria bacterium | reverse complement strand
ATTGGATGATAGCCCGAGAATGTCCGAAAAAGATCCAACTGAAGCCAGCTTTTTGGGAGGACCGATAAGCAGGCGTTGGGCGAGTAGCATTTCCTTTCATTATTTGTCCTTTGCCAGCTGCGGAGTCCGCTCGTTTTCGAACTCCTTCATCTGTTCAATGATCCTCATGCCTTGTTTTGACAATGGATCAACGCCGCTCTCCCATCTGTGTAGAGAAGAGAGGTAGCTTTCGCCCTCCACATATCTATCCAAGCCAGGAATGAAAGAAAAAGTCCTCTCGGTGCTCATGCTACGCGCCCAACCTTTAGCCGTATAGGTCTTTCCCCGCAGGTCACGGCAGCTCACCTTGATTCTTACTCCTTTCTTGTTCCCTCGCGGCAGTCAACTGCCCCAAAATTCTTCCATGAACAGCAGATAGCCGCTCTGAATGTCACCGGGCTGAACCCGACCGTTGGGGCTGAATCCATTGGCAAAGACGCTCTCCATTTCGGGGAACCTACTGAAGTATACTGGCAGAAACTTCACATTGTCCCCTATTTGGAGGCGCGGGACACTTGAGAAGGTTATGGGCAGAAGAGCTTTTGACCACCGCAACCCCCTTTTTCTAAATTTCATTTCAAATCAGCTACTGTCAAAATCTTCTCCGTTGGGTTGAGCAGGGACAGTGAAAGATGGAAAGCAAAACGAGCCACTTGAACGCCATCGTGCTCGTATTCTTCCAAGAGCGTCAGGCGGGCAGTGGACGGGGCAATCTTGATCCTCAGTCTATTATCCAACTTCTGGGATAAACCTTTGACTGCTTTCAGAGCACCTGTAGTCCATGCAACCAAGAGACCCAGCAAGAATATGAGTAAATTAACCAAGGGAGGATGAGAATTAAGGTACCCCATAATTTGCATTAGGAAATCAAGATTCATCGGGAAATCCTGTCACCTTCCCGCCCAACGAAGGATTTTACGGATTCGCATAAGACGCCGGATCTCAATTTCCTGTCCGTATAAACCCCCCACTTTGCTCAGAGTCAATACCGGCGCCCTTTAAAGAGGATAAAATCGTTAAGATTTCCGATCCGATGCTACCGGATCTTACCGAAAACATTCTTTTCTGACAAGGAAAAGTACTGCTTTCACCAGACGGGATCCCACAACCCATTGCAGCAGCCATGAGGCCCCCGCCACCGATTATTCGACGAAGGACAATTGTATCTGTTTTCTGATATTGACCTTCATCGCCTTCAGGGTGTCAAAGGTGACACCCAGCCTCCTTTTGATTTTCGGATCAGACAGCCCATCTACCGCCTTCGCTTGAATGAAAAGCCTTTCATTGTGGGAGATTTTCTCAAGAAACCGGCCAAGGTCAACTCGGAAAATCGCGTGCTCATCGAGCGGGTCTTTGCCATTACTTGAAACCGCCTCAGCGAAAATCCCTTCTTCCAGAGGTAAGTGCTGGTAGTGGATGATATTGAGGTTTTTCCGTTTGTAGAAGCCGTTGTCTACGGACTTCCCTCTACGCCAAGATTCGACCATCTCCCACTTCGCCTTGGTCAATAGAAACCCCTTAGAGCCATGCGGCTCATTTCTCAGCGCCTGATACGCGCCGAAGAGTCCTTCTTGTCGCAGGTCGGCGTTTCCGTTGGATTTTCTGTCGATGTTCTTTTCGATTTCCGGTAGCCTCTCCTCATACAGCCGGTGTAACGATTGAATGTTCATCTCTATCCTCCATGAAAAAGGCGGCAAATCCGTGTCGAGACCTACCGCCTGAGGAGGTTCGTAATACCCTTTGCCAGTGGGTTAGGGGTTGAAGGTTGAAAGCGCGCGCTTCGGGGTCTTGTCCGCCGACATCACGTCTGATGCCGTCTTGAGATCATCTTTGGATTAGATTTCCAGGCGTCTGGAAACTCGTTTACGGAGCAAGAGTCGATTCTTTGGTTTCGGACAACGTTGTCCTAAAATTCGCATTTCATAGGTTGGCGACACTCAAATCATCCTAACTGCCTGTCATCACTAGAGAAGGGCAATCCCAATGCCTAGATTTATCCCAGTAAGTAGTCCGCCTGTTTACTGCCTTGGCTTATTGCTCTGATTACTGCTGGTGATTGTGATCGGATTTACTTGCTGGGGGTTGGGGTGGAATTGGACTTACATTCGTTTTGGTCAGCGCTGACCAAAATCGCGGAATGGATAGGATTGGCAGCGTGGGTGGGTGGCTATAATAACTCTGAGATTTAAATGCGTTCAGATGGCTGTTGGGTCCCGGTTACACACGGTGGGGTGGATGTGAGGGGATGACCATGGTAGGGACAGATTGTCCCCGGTGTGGTGGCGGACACGAGATTTTTCTTTGCTAAGACAAGAAATGCCTTGACTTGGCATGACGATGGTTTTATAAGGTTTTTCAATCTTCGAAAGTGTCTTCAGATTATGGAGAATTTCAGCGATTACTTGACAGTGAAGGAAGCGGCAGAATTCCTTGGCGTTACGACCACTACCCTTCGAAACTGGGATCGCCGAGGAAAACTGATTCCGGTCAGGCACCCCGTGAACCAATATAGGCTGTATCGAAAGACTGATCTAGAGGAACTTCTGAATTCACTCAAAACAAGAGACCCAGAAAGATAGGTGATGGAAATGCATACAAGCAAAGCCGCAAAAAAAGCAGAAGATTTATCCCTTGGAAGCATTCTTTCGGATAACCTTAAGGATGCGCTCTTCCCGCCTCACTTAGTTCTGGTTCCGCAGCTAAATGAAGTCTATGAGCTTGAGTTGGCTTATTACGAAGCGAAGATCCTCTCTGATGAAGAGATTCTTCGGAATGGTGCATATTTCGCAAGTGTCGATGGTAAACCGACGCGGCACTTTCTCATTTGCCAGGGCGAACCGCTCAAGCTTGCGGAACACTCCTCCTCAAGACTAAAGTCTTTCTTCAAAACCAACCAGTTCAAGACAGGATATGGCACTCATGGGCTTTTCCCCTATCGAGGGAAATTCCATCCTCAAATGATAAAAGGTCTCATCAATGTCATGGGGCTGAAGCCCGGAATGACAGTCCTAGACCCTATGATGGGCTCAGGCACTGTCCCCCTTGAGGCCACGCTGATGGGAATGAATTCCATTGGGATTGATAGCAGTCCATTTTGCGCATTCATGGCCAGAGCAAAAATCGAAGGATTGAAAGTGCCACTCAATCCGATTAAAACTGCGATGGATCATTTTGATTCCACTTTCAAATACCTGAACACCAGAGTTAACAGGATGGAGGGACCTCTTCGAGATAAACAAGCTTCCCTTTTTGATGGGAAACCCCAAGACAGCCGGGTGCAATCTAATCCTGCGGAAGTCTTTCGCCAACCAGAGGTTGATGACTATCTACTGTTGGCCTTTCTCGATGCCAAAGGATATGCTGAACGAAGCAACAGGAAATCGTTTCCCGATCAGTTCAAGGCTATATTGGAGAGATACTATTTCGTTGCCGAGAAAATCCAGAAAGTGATGAATGGTCTTCAGGAACAACTTGGAAATGCGCGGGTGATGACTGGTGATGCTAGAAGCATGGATATCCCTAGCCAAACCATCGATGGAATCATCTTCTCGCCTCCTTACAGCTTCGCAATTGATTATCTCAAGAACGATGAACATCATCTGAAATTCATGGGTGTTGATATTGATGAACTCAGAGAGTCCATGATTGGTCTCAGGGGCAGAACCTTAAGGCAGAAATACGAGATCTACTTAGAAGACATGACCAAAGTGCTTTCAGATTGTTCGAGAGTTCTTAAGTCTGGCGGAATCTGTTCCATTCTGGTCGGAACCAACAACAATCAATTGAGCAGCATATTTCAGATCGAGCCAGAGGAAGTCATTGGAATACATGAGACACTAATCGAGGCTGGGAGGAGACACGGCCTCGAATTGGTCCGCAAGATTGAAAGGCAGATAACGGGAATGGCGAACACGATGCGGTCTGAATTTATTGTGATGCTACAGAAGGGTTAGGGCGAGGGATAAGGATTACTCAGACTGCATGGCGACCGTTTGTCCCTTTGGGAATCCTTGGCACATCTGTGCTCGCGGAATCATGTTCAACGGCGATGACGCCAAGCAAACCCTCTTCAACTTGAAGAGCTCTTCATAAAGGGAAGTAGGGCTCCAACTCCGGCAGATTTCCAACCCGGTCAGTGAGGTATTGATATAGATCTCTCGTTGGAAGGATCAGAATTCCTCCGATAAGCAAGCTTTTGAGAATACCCAAGGCCATTTTGTTAACTGCTCTGTGGCTGGACGAAATATTGCCAGTTTCCCATTCTACTGCGAATAGCTTCTTTCCAACCCTACAGGTCGCATCTAAAGGACCAGGGATTTTTACAGTGGCTATGTCGACCTTTGTCTCAAGATCCCAGCCATAGGTTTGAAGCTTGGCCATGAAGGCGTCTTTGATCGGTTTGACGCCGCTCCCTTCCCCTCGTTTCTTTCCTGACTGCTTGTGAATTGTGAAGGTAGAGGCACCTTGCGGCCATCCGATCGCCTTAATGGATTCTTTAATGTTATCGAAAATCATATCCCATTCTTTGCTTTTGGCAAAAGCGCCTTCATCAATAAGAATCTCAAGTTTCACGAATTTCATCTGCCGGTCTCGCTCAGATAGTTGTCTGCTGTTGTGAGAATAGATTCGAATCATACATAATCCTCCTGATCTGTCAATGAAACAGAACTGATATGCATTTCTTTATACCGATCCTGCTTTCGGGCCTATTATGATGGTCCGTTCTATTTCTTGTGTCCTTTTTGATGGAGTCGAGGGGTCGTTTCACACATCTTGCCCCGGTTGGAAGCTACTGGCACCCCGCCCCCACTAGGTTTGGGCGTTTCTCAATGTTTGTCGCCCACGAGTCCCCTATCCTGCCTCAAACATCTTGATCAATGGCGAACAATCTTCCCGGATGGCCTTTCTGTCTCAGGAAAACCGACTTGTGGCAACAGATGGTGAATTACGGGCACTAACCTTGCCTTTTCGCCCCATTTTCCGTGGCGTGTTACCCTCGTTCCCATGGCATGGTGAGACAACTTGCCCGGAACGGAGGGCATCGGGGGCATAGGATGGGCGTGGGTTTGGGCATTTTGTGGGTCTATTGCGGGGCATTGGGGCAGGTGTTGCCAGGGGGCTGGATACACACACCCATTGTTCCGGACAACTCTAATCGATTCGGGAACAATTCCTGCACGAAGTCAAGATTCATCAGTCGGTATTCCCCAACGATGGCAATAAGATGTGGCTATCTTGTTCTTGATCCGTCATGTCGGAACCTTTCACACACACGATCCGCCTCCATGCATGTGTGTGAAGGGGGTCAGAACGGGGAAAAAACAACGTAGAAATTATCCCTGGTACGCAGAAGGATCGTCCACATCGTCCGGATCGTCCATCCCATTGTAATCGCCTGGATTGTTGGGTACGACGGATAGGACGATTTGCTCGCGATACTCGTCACGGATCGTCCAGACCGACCAAATCGGCGTCGTTTCTGTGGGCTACTTTTGGGCTCTTTTTTTGAGGTCTGTACCTTTTCAATGGATTCATCCTCTTCGCGGACGATTACCTCACCTTAGGCACAACAAACAGCCAGCCTCTGCTATGAGGCCTTGGGGAAGCCTTTGGGTATTATATGGGGGAAGTATTCGAATGGGTCAGCGCGGGTAATCAAATCATTTGATTTTTCATTGGATCTTGGGCACTATTCAGTAGAAATGATAAGGGAGAAATCGAGGGAATAACTGAAGTTGGAGTGAAGCACATGAAAACGATCCAAATCGAATATCCGGAATCCATACCGGCAGCGCTCAACCTAACCCCCGAGTCCTTTGAAGAGGAGGCGCGGTTAGCTCTGGCCATCAAACTCTTTGAGCTTGGACGGCTTTCTTCGGGTCAAGCGGCTTCCTTAGCGGGCATCCCAAGAGTCACTTTCCTTTTGAACTGCCATCGATACGGGGCTTCCACCGTCGCGTGGGATCGGGAGGAAATGGAGGCTGATTTCGAGGATGCCCTGTCATGAAAGGCAGCCTCGTCTCCAATACAGGACCTATTATCGCACTGAGTGCAATCGACCATCTGGAGATCCTAAAGAAAATCTTCGAAGAGGTGATTTTGCCGGAAACAGTCCATAATGAGATCATGCAGGGTGGAAAGGACTTCACTGGTTTGGGATTTTACCGGAAAGCGACATGGATAAAAGTGCAATCTCTTACCAACCCGATCGAACCTCTTCTCGGGACCCTCTTGGACAAGGGAGAAGCATCTGTTATTCAGCTTGCTCGGGAAACAGGCGCTGATTTCGTTCTGATCGATGAAAGAAAAGCGCGGAAGATTGCCAGGAAGATTTACGGAGTTCATGTCGTGGGATCAGCTCGAATCCTTCTTGAGGCCAAACACCGTGGTCTCATTCCCAATGTCCGAGAGGCACTTGAGGGAATGCGAAGTGCCGGCTACTGGATCCATGATGACATTATGAAAACAGCTCTGGAACAAGCTCACGAGGAGTAGGGACTTCGTGAATGCTGGACGGACTTCAGATAGTTTTGTTTCCGATTGCAGTGAGGTTAAAGGGAGAAACGAAAATGCTCGGACACGCCTTATCCCCCTTTGACTTGTCAACGATAATTTCTTTCCCTCCGCGCACCGATTCATAGGCTCTCATCATGGCAGAACCGTCGTTTCTTGTCTCTTTGGGCATCCAGGCATAATACTTGGTGAAAATCATCTGAAGTGAACTGTGGCCCAGCATGTGTTGAACCCAGCCTATGTTCTCCCCTTCGGATAGAGTGATGGTGGCAGAGGTGTGCCGGGTCTGCATCATGGGCCTGTATTCAATTCCTGCCTTTTCAAGTGCCGGTTTCCAGATGACCTCCCTCATATGGTCCGTGTTCAGGGGTTTCCCGTGAATATCCAGGAACACATAGCCGGATTTTCGACCTATCCGCTGTCTCTCATCAACGAGGGCCTCTATCTTTCTGTTCGCTGGGGTCGGGCCACGGCAAGTCTTTGATATGGGGAATAAAAGTGCTGAATGCAGGCGCTGAAAAGGGTCTATAATCCCTTTT